>JBAXBG010000001.1:0-103975 GCA_037142115.1 Verrucomicrobiota bacterium
CCGGGAGGGGGGACATTCTTGTCCCCCTCTGCGCATCAAGCCGCGACAAGAATGTTGAGATCCGGGAGGGGGGACATTCTTGTCCCCCTCTGCGCATCAAGCCGCGACAAGAATGTCGCGGCTCCTGGGTTAATCGCATAATCATGAGGAGGGCGTCGACCGGTTAACGACCACAAGCCTGCTTGAATTCCTCCAAACTCAGGCCATTGACCAACCCGGAGTGGAATCGACGGCCCTTTTCCGCCTTCCGCCTTCCGCCTTCCGGCTTGGCCGCAGCGCCCTACCGCAGCCCATGCGATTCCGGCATGGCATGCCTGCGATCTTGGCATTATGCGGGTCCCGCAACCCGGCCTAGGGTTGCGGCGTAATGAACACGCCGACCACGAAACTCTCCACCCTGCGCGTCCGCCGCGCCGCCGAGCGCGGCCACGCCAACCACGGCTGGCTGGACAGCCGCCACACGTTCTCGTTTGCCGATTACTACGATCCGGCGCACATGGGATTCCGCTCGTTGCGCGTGATCAATGACGACCGGGTGGCACCGCAAGGCGGCTTCCCGACCCACCCGCACCGCGACATGGAGATCTTCTCGTATGTGCTGGCCGGGCGCCTCGCCCACCGCGATTCGATGGGCAACCAGCGCGAACTCAAACCCGGCGAAATCCAACTCATGCGGGCCGGCAGCGGCGTCAGCCATTCGGAGTTCAATCCCAGCGCCACCGAGGAGGCGCGCTTCCTGCAAATCTGGATCACACCCTCCGAGCGCGGCCTGGAGCCCGCCTACACCGAGTGGACTCCGCCCGCCGCGGCCGCCGCCTCCCCCAAGCAACTGGTGATCTCCGCCGATGGCCGCGACGGCTCGGCGCGCATCGCCCAGGATGCGGCGGTCTATCTGATTCGTGCCGACGGCGCCACCACCGTCCGGCACGATCTGGCCGCCGGCCGCGGCCTCTGGCTCCACGTCGTCCGCGGCACCGCCACCCTGGCGGGAACCGTCCTGCATCCGGGCGACGCCGCCTCGCTCGAACAACCGGCGCAGGTCGAAATCCACGCCGGTCCTGACGGCCTTGAGGCCCTGCTCTTTGATCTCATCTGAATAACACAACAACACACACTAACAACACCATGAAAGCCAAATCCCTGATCCTTGTTTCCGCCGGTTCACTGCTGTTCGCCGCCTGCGACAACCCCGCCGACAAAACCACCAAGGCCACCGTCGGTGAGGCCGTCGCCGTTGCCGCCCCCGCCACCGCCGTAGCAGGCACGAAATACGTCCTCACCGCCAACTCCGAAATCCTGTTCGTCGGCTCCAAGGTTACCGGCAGCCACCATGGCGGTTTCAAGACCTTCACCGGCTCCTTCACCGTGGCCGACAACGCCCTGGTCGGCACCGGCCAGAAGATCGTCATCGACATGAACTCGCTGTGGACCGACACCGACAAGCTCACCGGCCACCTCAAGAGCGAGGACTTCTTCAATGTGGCGAAGTATCCCCAATCCTCGTTCGAGCTGACCGCGCTCAAGCCCGCCACCGCGGGCAGCTTCGAGGTCTCGGGCAATCTAACAATCAACGCCGCCAGCAAGAACATCACCTTCCCCGCCAGCGTCAGCGTGGCCGAAGGCAAGTCGAAGATTGACGCCAAGTTCAACATCAACCGCAAGGACTTCGGCATCGTCTATGCCGGCAAGGCCGACGACCTGATTCGCAACGAAGTGGTCATCGAGCTCAAACTCGAGGCCGCCCCCGAACACTGATCCCCGACGCAAAAATCAACATCACTGTCATCGAACCGCAGGTCACCATCCCCATGGCCCACGAAATCATCCGCCCGGATGGATCGTTTGCCGACGAGAACGTCTGGGGGACTCGCTTTCCGAGTCCGCATGGTGCCACCTGATGCGGGGTGTCCAAATGGGGGGTGGCCACGAGCGCGGCCGGAAGTGTTGCGCTGCGCGGCGAAATTCCGGGTGGAAACTCCTTGGCAAGGCGGGCCGGGATGCTAGGTTAGCGCGCCCCGTCTCCGTCGGCGGGTTCCCCGAGGAACCATCCCCCATGACCCCAGCCCCCCACACCATCCAATGAGCGCCGCGTCGGTCAGTCCGAATGCGGCAATCCTGCGCACGGTCTGGGAGGTTTGTCCGGCCGCCATCGTGGTGACGGATCCCTGCGGTTGCATCGAGTATGTCAACCCCGCCTTCGAGAAGGACAGCGGCTACAGCGCCGCCGAGGTCACGGGAGCCAACCCGCGCATTCTGAACGCCGGGACGCAGGCCCCGGAAGTATACGCCGCGCTCTGGCAAACGATCGCGTCGGGCAAGACCTGGAGCGGGCGGCTGCACAACCGCCGCAAGGACGGCACTCTGTATTGGGAACGCTCGACCATTTCCCCGCTCTGCGACCCTCAGGGCAACATCCTCCGCTATGTGGCCGTGAAGGAAAATGTGGCGGGCGAGCAGTTGCTCGAACTCAGCGAGTCGCGCTTCCGCAGCTACTTTGAGCTGCCGCTGCATGGCCGCTGTGTCACCTCGCCCGAAAAAGGCTGGCTGGAGGTCAATGAACGACTCTGCTCGATGCTCGGCTATACCCGGGCAGAAATTGTCCGCCTGACCTGGGCGGAAATGACCCACCCGGATGACCTGGCGGCCGACGTCGCGCAATTTGATCGCATGATCGCCGGTGAAATCGAGCAGTACAAGCTGGAAAAACGCTTCTTCCGGAAGGACGGCACGACGATCTGGACCGCAATCTCGGTGGGCTGCGTCCGCGCGACTGATGGCAGCGTGGACCATCTGGTTTGCGTGCTCGACGACATTACCGAGTTCAAGCAATTGGATGAGGATCTGCGCGAGCGGGAGCGGTTGTTGCGCGAAAGCTGCACTCGATACGATGACCTGGTGCGGCGCCTGCCGGTCGGGATCTCCACCATGCGCGTGCACGTCAACGGGACGACCAGCTTCGAGTATGTCAACGACACGTTCTCTGAGATGCTCGGCCTGGACCCGCGGCAGGCACCGCACACCGCCGCGGCCGTTTACGGTGCCGTTCATCCCGAGGATCTCGCCGTGCTGGTTGACGCCCGGCGGCGCGCCCTGCACACCTTCAGCCCGTTTGCTTGGGAAGGTCGCACCCTGGGAGCAACGCGCTGGCTGCGCCTCGAATCCGCGCCGGTGGCCCAGCCGAGTGGCGACATCCTGTGGCACGGGGTGCTCATCGAAATCACCCGCCGCAAAGTGGACCAGGAGCGCATCGTGCGCTTGTCGATGCTTTATGCGGCGCTGAGCAAGTGCAGCCAGGCGGTGATGCACTCCACGAACGCGGTCGAATTGCTGCAGGCCGTATGTCGGATTGTGGTGGAGCATGGCGGCATGAAGCTGGCATGGATCGGAATGGTGGATGCGGCGAGCGGCAAGGTTCGATCGGTGGTCGATTACGGCCCAGGCCGCGGGTATTTGTCGGGGCTTGAGGTTTTGGTGGATGCGTCCGACCCGCTGGGGCGCGGGCCGACGGGCACGGCGATCCGCGAGGGAATCCCCTGCTGGTGCCATGACTTTCCCAACGATCCGCGCACCGCGCACTGCCATGAGCGTGGGGCACGCTATGGCTGGCAATGCACCGCCGCGATTCCCTTGCGTTCCAGTGGCAAAATCACCGGGGCGCTGACCCTCTACAGCGATATCGCCGACGTGTTTGACGAGGAGGTCCGTGAGTTGATGGTCGAAATGGGCGACACGATCAACTTTGCCTTGGACCACTTCGCGGATGAAGACCAGCGCAAAAAGGTCGAGGCGGAACTGAGAATTCTGCGCATTGCCGTCGAGCAAACCGCCAACAGCATTGTCATCACCGACCCCGAGGGGAACATCGAATATGCCAATCCCGCCTTTGAAAAATCCACCGGCTATTTGCGCGCCGAGGTGCTTGGCCGGAATCCCAGATTTCTTCATTCCGGCGAGCAAAGCGCCTCGCATTACCAGCAACTCTGGTCGAGCATCACCTCCGGCGAGATCTGGCGGGGGCAGTTTCACAACCAGCGCAAGGACGGCTCGCTCTATTGGGAATCTGCGATCATCTCGCCGGTCAGCAACAAGCAGGGGCGGATTGTTCATTTTGTTGCCATCAAGGATGACATCACCGAGCGCAAAGCCTTGGAAGCCAGCCTCAACCAAGCGCTCATAGCCGCGGAATCCGGGGCGCGCGTGAAGAGCGAGTTTCTGGCGGTGATGAGCCACGAACTGCGCACCCCGCTCAACGGCGTGCTCGGTTTTGCGGAGTTACTCTCCTACACCCCACTCGACGAGGAACAAGCCGAGCACGTGGAGACCATCCGCCACAGCGGCAACCACCTCCTGAGCATCGTCGATGACATCCTCGATTTCTCCAGCCTTGAAAAAGACGCGCTGGCAATCCACGCAGAACCGTTTCCCGTCTCTCAACTGGTGAAGTTTTCCGAGGACACCATCTGCAACTCCATCACGCTCAAAGGGCTGGAGTTCCGCTGCCAAGTTGCCGACAGCGTCCCGGAGCAGATCCTCGGCGACGAACGCCGGATCGGACAAATCCTCATCAATCTGCTCGGTAACGCCGTCAAATTCACCGCCAGCGGCTTGGTCACCTTACGCATTGCGACCATCACCGATGACGACCGGCAGTTCCTGGATTTTTCCATTGAAGACACCGGCTTTGGGATTTCTCCCGAAACGCTCCAACGACTCTTCAAGCCGTTCACCCAGGCGGACTCGACGCATAGCCGGGCGTTCGGAGGCACAGGTCTTGGCCTGGCAATCTCCAAGCGCCTGGCCGAAGCCATGGGCGGCCAAATCACGGTGGCCTCCACTCCGGGAACCGGCAGCACCTTCAGCTTTCGCTTGCCGCTGCCAGGAACGCGCCCGGCTTCTGTGCAAACCCACGCGCCAGCCCCCGGAATTCCCGAACTCATCGCGCCCGCGGGTGATCTGGTGCTCGTGGTCGAAGATGACCCGGTCAACCGCAACCTGGCCGGAAAAATGCTACAGAGCCTCGGCTACCGCGTCGAGTTCGCCGCCAATGGTGCCGAGGCGGTCGAAACCTTCGCCCCGGAAAAATATTCCGCCATTTTAATGGACATTCAGATGCCGGTGATGAACGGACTGGAAGCCGCCCGCAACATCCGCGAGCGCGAATCCGCTTCCCACGTGCAGATCATTGCGCTCACTGCCAACGTGATGCCCGGCGACCGCGAGCGCTACCTGGCTGGCGACATGGATGAGTTTCTCTCCAAGCCCTTCAAACGCGATGAACTCGCGGCCATACTCAAGCGGTTGATCGGCAGGGAACCCACGGACGGGTGCGGGAAGGCCAGTAACTGAATGAAGACAACACCGCCAAGGAAGATCAAGTTTTTCGTTAGTAAATCCACCTTGGTGACAACCGGGCGATTTTGGCGGTTCATCACCCTGTTGCGTGGGAGAGTCACTGCGGTTGGCAGATGACCAGCTAGGTTTTCCCAACCTGGCGGGCGCCCCGCAAAATCAAGGGCTTCCGCCGCGCGTCCGCCTGCCACGCCCGCAAATCCTCATACTCCGTTCGTTTCATGGCTGAAACATGAAATAAACGGGTTGTTTTGCAAGCGATATCAGAATAAGAACAGGTTGTTTTTTCAGCGCGCAGGCATTGTCGGCGAGAGGCCGAATGGGTCAGGATTCACGCGACTTCATATGAAATATCCGCACCGACTCGCGGGGCGCTCCTCTGCAATGTGTTTGGGATCGCTCCCAGGACATTTGACTCGTGTGGAAAGTGGATGCGTAAGCTCGGGGGGCACTTTTGCGCTGGCGGCCACGGTGTATTGCTGCTCCTTATGTTCCATTGAGCTGATTTGACGCCATGGATATTCCAGAACCGCCGCATTCATCCACGGTTGCCACCGCGCCGGAGGAGTTGTTGGTCATGGTCTATGACGAACTGCGCCGGGTGGCCGCCAGCCAGATGGCGCGCGGCGGCGCGGGGGGGCATACCTTGCAGCCCACGGCGCTGGTCCACGAGGCCTGGATGCGTCTGACCACGAAAAACGCGGACTATTGGAACGACCGCGCGCATTTCTTCCGCACCGCCGCGGTGGCCATGCGGCGCATTCTGGTGGACCGGGCACGCGAAAAAAACAGCCTCAAGCGTGGCGGCTCCGGGATGGATCCGCAAGTGCCCGGCGATAGCCTGGACGGCTTCGACCCCGAGTCGCGCATCCTGCTGATGGATGAGTGCCTGGCGCAGATGGAACAGGACCACCCGGACTGCGCCAAGGTCATCCAGCTGAAGTTTTTCGCCGGCCTCAGCAACCAGGAGACGGCGGCCCTGCTCGGCTCCAGCCTGCGCACCGTCGAGCGCCAGTGGGCCTTCGCGCGGTCCAAGCTCTATCAGATGATCCGCGCCCGCGAACAGGGCACCGCCCCCGAGCCATGAGTCTGCCCGCCGACATCGAGATCACGGTGTTCGACGCCGCGCGCCAGATCGAAGACCCGGTCTTGCGCCGCGCCTTCCTCGACTGGACCTTCCGCGACTCCCCTGACGAGGGCGCGCGGATGAAGGACTTGCTCGCCGCAGAATCCGAGGCCTGCTCATTTTTTAATGAGGCCGCCGCCACCCGCACCAGTCTCGCCGGGGAGATCCTCGAACTCGGCCGCGTGACCTTAACCCCGGACGATTCCGCAATGCCTGGCACCCTGGAGTTTCCGGAGTTAATCGCCGGGCGCTTCCGGATCCTCGGTCGGCTCGGGGAGGGCGGTGGCGGGCTGGTCTTGCGCGCCGAGCAGACCGAACCGGTCCGGCGCAAGGTCGCCATCAAGTTGCTGCGCGCCGACATGGACACCGGAGCCTTCGTGGCCGCCTTCCAACGCGAGCGCCAGGCCCTGGCGATGATGAACCACCCGAACATCGCTGGCATCATCGACGCCGGGTCAACCGACAGCGGCACGCCGTATTTGGTCATGGAACTGGTGGAAGGCCAGCGCATCACCCGCTTCTGCGACGAGCGGCGGGCCTCGTTGCGGGAGCGGATCGGGTTGTTCCAGCAGGTCTGCTCGGCGATCCAACATGCCCACCAGAAAGGCCTGATCCACCGCGATATCAAGCCGTCTAACATCCTGGTCTCGACCGCCGACTCGCCGCCGCGCCCTCAAGTCATCGACTTCGGCATCGCTGCGGCAATCGCGGAGGGCAACGCCACCAGCCCGCTTCCCGCCGGCACCCCGCCCTACATGAGCCCGGAACAGCGCAACTCCAGCGAGACCGATGTGGACACGCGCGCCGACATTTTCAGCCTGGGCGTCCTGCTTTATGAACTTCTGGTCGGCGAGTTGCCGTGGAGCCCGGGCTCGATGCCCGCCGCCATCCGCCCGCCGTCCGAACACCTCGCCACCCTCGACCCCGCGCGCCTCGCTGAGCTCGCCCGGTGCCGCCAGATCTCCGCCGCCAGCTTGGTGGCGGCCTTGCGCGGCGACCTCGACGCCATCATCCGCAAGGCCACCGCAGCCGATCGCCAGCACCGCTACGACAGCGTCGCCGGCCTGGCGATGGACCTCCAGCGCCACCTCGACATCCAGCCGGTGCTCGCCCACCCGCCGGGAAAATCCTACTTCCTGAGGAAATTCGCACGCCGCAACCGCCTCGCCTGCCTGTCCGGCGCGGCGGTTCTCACCGCCATCGTCGTCGGGGCCGTGCTGGTGATCAGCTCGCTCATCCGCGAGCGCAAGGCCCTGCGGGTTGCCGAGACCGCCCGCGCCGCGGCCGCCAGAATGCTCGTGCAATCCGCAGCGCGTGAAGTCGTCGCGCAAGTGGCCATCCTCCTCAGCCAGAACCGGATCGAGGACGCCGATGCCCTACTGCTGCGCAACCCGCTGGCTGGTGTCGAGCCGTCGTTGGAAGCCACGCACGTGTTCCGCTTTCTCGGCGAGCGCAATGCCCTGCTCGGGCGCTGGCCGCAGGCCGCTGAATGTTTTGTCCGGCTGATGCAGGCGAACCGTTTGGTTCCCGCGCAGGAGGTTGCCGAGGGCATGGACCTGCTGTTTGCCGCGCCCGCCACCCTCGAGGCCGGCGACGCGGCGGCCTACGACGCGCTGCGCCAGGAAATGCTCGCCCGCCTGCCCGCGACCGACCATCTGCCCTCCGCCGAGCACCTGGTGAAGATGTCCCTGCTCACTCCTGCCAGCCCGGCCACCTTCAGTTCGCTCCGGCCGCTGGCCCGGCTGTTGCGCGAGAACATCGACAGCGAGGCCAAGGTGGTCGCAGGCTTCCGCCCGTGGATCGCGCTGGCGCTGGCCCTGTTTGACTACCGCGACCGCAACTACGATGGGGCCTTGGAATGGTGCCGGAAAGCCGAGGCCATGCCGGTCAAGTTGGATTCCCGCAACGCCAGTCTCAAGCTCATCGCCGCGATGGCCCATCATCGCCTCGGGCGGGTGAATGAAGCGCGCCGCGAGTTCGGGGATGCCTCGCGGATGATTCAGAACGTGTCTTCCCGGGTCATCGTCCTTACCGTGGAGGACTACAATTCCACCCAAGGCTCGTGGTATGCTTGGTCCGTGGCAAGGATCCTGGAGCGTGAGGCGAGATCCCTGCTGGTAAAGCCCTGATGCCGCATCAACTGGGGCTCAACGGTCATGGAGGGAACTCATACTCCCCCAGAACGCCGCTTCCAGCGTAGGTAAAGACCGCCTGAAGGCGGTACTACATACCTCCCCGAGCACGTCGCTTCCAGCGTAGGTAGTCCCGCCTTCCGCCGGACTCTGAATCCACCCAGCCCGGCCCAAAGCCGCTCGTGGTCAACGCCATGCAGGCCAGCCCCTCAATTGATGCCGCTCCCGAAAAAAAGTTGGCGGGTTTTGCGGGTGGGATCCCGTTATTAGGTTGAAACGTCGAATTGTGCCCGCTTCGCGGCTCGTCCGAACTCCGCATCCGCAGCCCATGTCATAGCCCTTTCACCACCCTGCCTGCGACCCGCTCACGTGCAACCTCCCGCGTTTTTCCACCCATCGTCCCAGACTTTCACTCTTTCAACTGGCCATCAAATAATCCCGCAGTAGTTATTGGCAACCTCTCGACCTACCATGAAACCCAAAACTCCATTCCGACTTCATTCGGCTCGCGCCGCATCCCTCGTCTGCGGCGCGCTGTTCACTCATTTCGCCGCGCCCGCCGCGGTCGCTGTGACTTCTTCTTATTACTGGGATAACGACGGGATCACCGCCGGTTTCGGCACTGCGGCCGGAACCTGGGCGGCAACGACTACCGGCGACTCCACTCAGGGCTGGAGCACGAGCACCACCGGCGGAGCGATCCCGAGTAGCGTCACCACCGCTACTGGCGACGCGCTCAACTTCGGCAATGGCGCTACCGGCTTGGCCGCAGGCACCGTCGCGGTCGGCACGGTCTCTGCCGGCAATATTACTTTTGCGTCAGGCTCGGGTGCCATCGCGCTTTCAGGGGGCACCATCACCCTGGCGGCGGCCGAAACCATCACCGTCAACAACGCCGCCGACAGCATCAGTGCCGCCCTCGCCGGCGCGGCCACCAGCCTGACCAAGGCGGGCGCTGGCACGCTGAACCTTTCCGGGTCTAACATCTACAGCGGGCCGACCACCGTGACCGGCGGAACCTTAACCGCCACTGCGCCGGGCGCCCTGCCGAACTACAGTTCCGCCGCCAAGGTGATCTTCAGCGGCGGCACCGTCGGCCTGCAGGTCGGCGGCAGTGGCTGGACCACGACGCAGGTGGACACCCTCCTGGCCAACGCCACCAAGACCAGCGGCGCCTTGGGGATCGACACGACCAACGGCGACCTCACCCAATGGACCGCCTTCACCACCGGCAACCTGGGTCCCCTGGGACTGACCAAGCTCGGAGCCGGCACCCTCACACTCAACCAGGCCAACACCTACACCGGCACCACCACGATCAACCAGGGCACGCTCGACCTGGGCGGATTCAGTCCGACAACGGGCGGCCTTGCGATGTCGGGTGCCACCGGCACTGCCACGGGCAGCGTCACCAACGGCTCGCTCACGGTGACTGGCGGAAATCTGCTAGTGCAGCCCGTGGGCGGTGCCGCGGTGACGTCCACCCTCGATCTGGCGGGGCTTGCCAGCTTCACTTATAACAACTCTAGCGGGAATATCCAGTTGGGTGGCACCGCGGTCAACGCGATCCAAGGTGGCAACCTGAAGCTGTCCACCACCACCAATGCGATCACCGCCAACTCGGTGGTCGTCGGCTATCAGGCGGCCACTTCCCCCTCGGTTCACACGGCAACCCTGACCCTGGGCGCGTCCAACACGATCTATACCACGACCCTCAGCGTCGGGGGCGTTCAGCGAGCCAATGGCAGCGTCGCCTTTGCCACCGGGCTGAGCGTGCCAGGCGGGCCGACCCTTACCTTGAGGGGAATCGCAGGTGGCCTGACCCCGGCGACGATCAACATTACCAACAATACTGCGGGCCTCAACGCCGCCTCCTCTTCTATGGACCTCCGCGGGGGCACCGTCGATATTCTGGCCGACAACCTGACCCTCGGCAGTTATACGCCCTCCTCGGGCAGCGCCAACACCACGGGCAGTCTGCTGTTTACTCCAGGCACCATCAATGTCGCCACGGCCATCGTGCTGTCCAAGCGCAGTGGCGCATCCGCTGGCGGCACCACGACGGGAAGGATCACCCAAGGTGGCGGCACGATGAAAGTGCCGACCCTGACTCTGGGTGACAACGCCGCCACGCTCACATCAGGCACGGCCACCACCACGGCGGAGTATATCCTTGGTGGCGGGTCGTTGTATGCCACCACGATCCAGGCCGGCACCAACACCATCGATGGCGCGGCTTCGGCGCGAACCATCACATTCAACGCCGGCACAATCCACAACTACGACGCCACCACCGATCTGACTATCAACGGCGTGGCGAGTGGCAACGGCCCGCTTGGAATCGTCCTGGCCAGCACCGGCACCCACACCTTCTCCGTCGATACACTCCGCACCATCACCGTGTACCCGAATGTCGTCATCTCCGGCGCGGGCGGCACGCTGGTGAAAGCGGGAACCGGCACACTGGTCCTTGCCACTCCCGGCAACAGCTATGACGGCGGCACCACCCTCTCCGGCGGAATCCTACAGGCGAATGCTTCCGGCACCCTGGGCAGCGGGGCGGTCGCCCTCACCGGCGGTGGCGTGCGCCTCGGCCTGGGCGATGGCGTCACGCTCGCCAATAACATCACCATCAGCTCCGCCACCGGAACCGCCGGACAGGGATTGATTGAAGGCCCGGCCGGCGCGGCCGGCTCGGCCACCCTAACTGGACCTATCGCCATCAGCAGCGCGTTGACCGGCGGCGGTCACTTTGCCAATCGCAGCACATCGGGCACCGGCACCTTCAACATCCAGGGCGCCATCACCTCGTCCGTGGCCGTCGTCCACCGCACCGGAACCGTCACCTACTCGGGCGGTGGCTCGTATGCGGATTTCCAGGTGACCGGCACCGCGGCTTTGGGTGCCGCCAATGGCCTCGCCGCCAATGCGGTGGTCACCCTGGGTGCCAGCGCCGCAGGCACCCTCGACCTCGCCGGCTACAGTCAAACCCTGGCAGGAATCGCCAAGGGTGCCAACGCCGCCACCATTGGCAACAGCTCGACCACCGCGGACGCGCTGCTCACCACCACCGGCACCTCAACCTATGCGGGCGTCATTAAGGACGCGCTGGGCGCCGGGACCAGGAAACTGGCCCTAACCGTCAGCGGCGGCACGCTGACCCTCGCCGGCGCGAACACCTACACCGGCGCGACGATTGTTAGCGCAGGCACGCTCGCGCTTGCCGCCGGCAGCGAGGCGTCGCCGGTCACTGTTCACAGCGCGGCAGCACTCGGCTTCACGGTCGGGTCACCTGTCACTTCAACCAGCTCTCTCACCCTGGATACAGGGGCGAAAATCAACATCACAGGCGCGCCCTCGTCACCTGCCAGTTACACCTTGATGACGGCGGCGGGCGGCATTGCCGGCACGCCCGTGCTGGAGACCTCCATCGCCGGCTACTCCCTTGCGCTGGAAAGCGGCAACACGGTGCTCAAACTCAACTACACGGGCGGCGCGGCCGACTACGCCTCCTGGGCCAGCGCTCACAGCATAGCCGGGGAACCCGCCGCCGGGGACTTCGACCACGATGGGCTGGGCAACGCCGCGGAAAACGTTCTAGGCTCCAATCCCGCGCTGGCCAACACCGGCCTCACCGCCGTCTCCGCCACCGCCGGCGTCTTCAAATTCCGCCACAGTCAATCCAACACCATCGCGCCCGATGTGACCAAATCCTATCAATGGTCGACCGATCTCGCGGAATGGAAAGCCAGCGGCCTGAGCAATGCCGGCGGCACCAGCGCCACCATCACCGAGGCCACCCTCATCGACAACGCCGCGCCTGACAACGACCTGATCGAGGTCACCATCACCGTCACCGGCGGCCCCGCCACCAAGGTCTTCGGCCGGCTCATCGCCACCCAGGCCCCCTGACTCTAACATTATCGAATCCGTCTTTTTTCCCACATCATGAAAAACTCCCGTTGTCACCTTTTCTCCGGATTCGCTCTGGCGGCGATCGCGCTGGCACCCGCGGCCGACGCTGCCAACCGCATCTGGGCCGCCTCGACCAACACCACCTGGAACACCAGCACCGCCAACTGGAGCGGGACGGCCTTTGCCAATGGTGACACCGCGATTTTCAGCGCCGCCACTGGCAACAGCGCCCTGACCCTGGGATCCAGCGTCACCGCGCTCAATCTCCGCTCCAACGGCGCGACCACGCCGGCCACCACCACCCTCACCGGCGCGGCGGGGTTCACCCTGTCGCTCGGCAGCGCCACCGCCGGCTCCGGCAATCTCACCGCCCTCAATGGCACCAGTGCTTATGAACAGAACCTGACCTACAACATGGTGGGTGCCGGCAGCGGCTTCGCGCTGGTGGCGGGCAGCGGCACCACCGCCACCCCGACGATCTGGAACATCGCCAGCGGCAAAACCTTTGCCGTCAATGCCGGCAGCGCCGGGCAAATCGCCGATCTCAATGGCAACACCGTCAACCTAACAGGCACGGGCACGGTGAACTTCAACAGCGGCACCACGCTGAAAAGCACCGGCGCCACCGGCACATTCAATGTGAATGCGGGCACCTTGTCTCTCACCGGCGGAACAAACCGTGTCACCACCATCGACAGCAGCATCACGGTCAACGTGGCGGCGAGCGGCACACTCACTCTGGCGGTGAATAGCGGCGCGGGATCGACTTTTTCCCAGGCTACGAATCTGAACGGGGGCACTCTAACGAACTCGAATGTGCAGGACCTTGTTCTTGCCGGCACGGTCACCCTGGGCGCAGGCACCACCAGCACCTTGACCTTTCAGACCACCGGCAACAACACGATCAATGCCCTTGCGGGTTCCGGCAATGCCACCCTCACGCAGGGCGTGCTGGTTCTCACTAACGCCAACTCCCTGTCCGGCGGGACCATCACGAACACAGGAGGCACCTTGCAGCTCGGCAATGCCACCGCACTCGGCACCGATAGTTTGGCTCTCAATGGCGGCACCCTGTCATCCAGCAGCACCACCGGCTACTCCCTGGGCAATGCCCTGAGCCTCGGTGGCGACGTCACCTTGGGAAGTGCCACCAACACCGGCAAGATCACTTTTTCCAGCACGACCAACCTCGGCGGTGCGACCCGCACCCTGACGGTGGCTTCGACAGTGGAATTGTCAGGGGTTGTGTCCAACGGCTCCATCACCAAAGCCGGCGCCGGCAGCCTGATTCTGTCCAATGTCGGCAACAGCATGACTGGCGGTACCTCGATCTCGGGCGGCGTCATCCAGGTGAACGCCACCGGCGCCATGGGCTCGGGAACAATCACCTTCAATACCGGTGCCCAGCACCTCAGAGTTGCCGGCGGAGTCACCGTGGCCAATGACATTACGATCACCGGTGCCACCGGGGTCAGCGGCGGAGGGTTACTCGAATCGACGGCAGCCTCGGGTGGAACCGCCACCCTCAACGGCACGATCACGATCAACAGCGCCCCAACCAACGGCGGCCATTTCGCTAACACCGTGCTAGGCAGCACCTTCAACATCAAGGGGGCCATCAACTCGTCCTCCATCCCGATCACCCAACGCGCCGGAACCGTCACCTACTGGGGCGGCGGCTCGTATGCGTCAATGGGTGTGAACGGCACGGCCAAGCTGGGTGCCACCAACGGACTGGCAACCAACGCCATGGTGACCCTCGGCTATGTCAGCGATATCACCCAGCAGGACAGCCTCGACCTAGCCGGCTACAATCAAACCCTGGCAGGAATCACCCAGGGTTACAACGCCAGCACCATCGGCAACAGTTCCACCACCGCGGACTCCGTGCTCACCACCACCGGCACCTCGGCGTATGCGGGTGTGATTCAGGATTCGCTGGGCACCGGCACCAGGAAGGTGGCGCTAACTGTCAACGGCGGCGCACTCACGCTCTCCGGCGCGAACACCTACAGCGGCGCGACCCTCATCAGCGGCGGCACGCTCAAACTAGACGCCGCCGGCACCATCAACAACACCAGCGAGGTGTCGCTGGGCACCGTCGGCACCTTCGATGTCTCCGCCAAGGGCCTGGGCTACACGGTCGGCACCCTCAAGGGTTCCGGCAACGTGACCGGCGCATTGACCGTCTCCACCCAACTCGCGATCGGCAATTCACCCGGCACCATCAGCTTCAGCAGCGGACTCACGCTGGATTCGGCCACCTATGCCTATGAAATGACTGGCGGAATGTCACCCGGCGCGGGCTCCGCTGATCTGGCTAACATCACCGGGGCACTCACGATCACCGCAGGCTCGATTCTCGACCTCGTCGAACTCGGCCACTACACGCCAGGCAACAAGTTTACCTTGTTCGGCTACACCACGGGCATCACCGGAACCTTCGACGGACTGGCCAACAACGCCATCTTCTTCGATGACCTGGCCAACCCGTGGAAGATCCAATACGCTGACGGAGCTGCCGGCACCAACGGCGGCACCGGCACCAATTTCGTCACCATCACCGCCGTGCCTGAACCGGAGCCGGCGGCCGTGCTTGGCGGCCTCGGACTGCTGGCGCTGCTGCGCCGGCGGCGCTGAGAGGCCTGGGAGAGGGGATCATGCCACTTGCAGCAAATGACGAGACTCTGTGAAAACCGACGGAGCGGTGGCGAAGTGATGATTCTCACACCCACCCATTCACCTAACGAATGATTCATTCTCCACACAATCTAACCGGCGCGATGACCCGCGCCTGGCTGGTCCTCGCCGGGTGCGTGATCTGGGCCACGCCTGTCGCCCTCGCCATGCCGCAAGTGGTGACCCACGCCATCCCGGTCGGGGAGGTGACCATGGGCAACTACTGGGTCACGGTCAACGGCCAGGACGTGCCCGTGCATCGCGCGATCCAGAACGACTCGCGCGTCAACGACGACGGCTGGGACCTCGATTACGGCGACTACGGGTTCGTGTCGTTTGACTTCTCCGGCGGCCCGGTGGAACTGCGGATCGTGTCGCGCACCACCCTCGACCAAGCCGTCATCCGACCGCTGACCCAGGGCGTGAAGCCTGAGTTTCCCAAACCCGACACGGCGCTGATCCGCATCGACAAGCCCGGCCAATACAGCTTTGAGCCCAATGGACCCTACAGTCCGCTGCTGATCTTCGCCAACGCCCCGGAGCCGCCCGCCCCCAAGGAGGGTGATCCGGGAGTCGTCTATTTCGGCCCGGGCCTGCACCGCCCGCCAGGAGGGATCATCCGCCTAACCGACAACCAAACCCTGTACCTGCACGGCGGGGCGGTGGTCCAGGCGGGCCTGCGCATCGATGGGCGCAACATCAAGGTCCGCGGGCGCGGCATCCTGGATGGCTCGCCGTGGACCTGGCGCAAGGGACCGCTGGTGGAGGACTGGTCGAAGCGCGACGCGAAGGGCCGCGTCATCGAGCGCGGCCACATGAATGCCATTCAAGACAGCTATGATGTGAGCATCAAGGACATCACCGTGCGCGGTGCCTGGCAGTGGACGTTCTATCTGGAAAACAGCGAGAAGGTTTCGTTCGACAACGTCAAGATCGTCGGCGGCAAGAATCACAACGACGACGGCATCGATCCCACCAACAGCCGCAACATCACCGTGCGCAACTGCTTCATCCGCACTGCCGATGACTGCTTCGCCCTCAAGGGCCATAACTTCAAGGACGGCCCGGTGGAGCATCTGCTCGTCGAGAACTGCGTGCTGTGGACCGAGGCCCAGCGCATCGCCCTGCTCGGACACGAATCGAGCGCCCCGGCGATGCGCGACATCGTCTTCCGCGACATCGACGTCATCCACTTCGGGCCCAACATCGGGTTTTGCCTGCAACCCGGCGAGGAGATGATGCTAGAGGACGTCCTGTTCGAGAACATCCGGATCCATGCCGACGGTTATGTGGGCAGGACCAATCCCGCGCATGTCATCGACGTCGCGCCGGTGGTCAACAAGTTCATGCAACGCAAGGTTCCCGGCCACGTGCGCGCGATCACCTTCCGCAACATCTCGGTGACCGGCCCCGAGAAACGCAAGCGTGAGATCCGCATCGCGGGGGTGGACCAAGCCCACGCCAGCTGTAACATCACCCTGGAGAACGTCTCGATCTTCGGTGTGCCGGCCACGCGGGATGCTCCATTTGTCGATGTCGGACCCAATACCTCCAGCATCTCCTTCAAACGATGAAACCCGTCATGAAACCCACAACCACAATGCAGCTGAAAATTCGCCTCTGCGCCGCGCTGCTCTGCCTGATCGCGCCACTCCACGGCGCCGAGCGCTGGTCCGCGGCCAAAGCCAACGCGTGGTATGGAGCCGGCGCATGGCCGGTTGGAGCGAACTTCGTGCCATCCACCGCGATCAACCCGCTGGAGATGTGGCAGGCCGACACCTTCGACCCCAAGACCATCGACCGCGAGCTCGGCTGGGCGGCGGCCATCGGCATGAACACCATGCGCGTGTTCCTCCACGACATCCCGTGGAAGACCGATCCGGCTGGATTCTGCCAGCGCATTGACCGCTATCTGGAGATTGCCGACAAACACGGCATCCGCACGATGTTTGTCATCTTCGACGGAGTGTGGAATCCATACCCCAAAGCCGGCAAGCAACCCGAGCCACGGCCGCGCGTTCACAATTCCGGCTGGGTCCAGTCGCCCGGCAAGGAGATCCTCGGCGACCCCACCCGCCACGACGAACTCAAGCCTTACGTCCAGGGCATCCTGCGCCGCTATCAGAACGATAAGCGGGTGCTGGTCTGGGACCTCTTCAACGAGCCGGACAACCCCAACGCCGGACAATTCGGCGGCGGCAGCGAGCAACCGGACCTCGCGCCCGCGACCAAGCTGCAGCGCGCCGCCGACCTGTTGGAAAAGACCTTCGCCTGGGCCCGCGAGATCAACCCGTCGCAACCTCTCACCGCCGGCGTCTGGGGCGAACCCAGCTGGCTGGCCGTGCCCGACCGGATCGAAAAAATCTCGCTGGAGCAATCCGACGTGATTTCGTTCCACACCTACGACGGCCCTGGGAAAACCGGCCAGATGGTGGTGGGGCTGGCCAAATACGGGCGGCCGATCCTCTGCAGCGAATACATGGCCCGCGGCAACGGCTCGACCTTCGAGGGGATCCTGCCGGTCTTTAAAAAATACCGGGTGGCCGCCTACAACTGGGGCCTGGTCGACGGCAAGACCCAGACGATCTATCCGTGGGATTCCTGGAAGAAAACATACACTGCCGAACCCCCGCTCTGGTTCCATGACGTCCTCCGTGCGGATGGCACCGCCTATTCATCAGATGAAATCACCTTCATCCGCCAATGCACTTTGAAATAACTTCGCTGTGAAAATGCCTGTTCAAATTCCAATCAAAAACAACCACGGGGGGTTCACTCTCGTCGAGTTGCTCGTGGTCCTTGCCATCATCGGCGCTTTAGCGGCACTGCTTTTCCCAGTGCTTGGCAGGATGCGCGATTCCGCCGACACCGCCAAGTGCACCTCGAACCTCCGCCAAATCGGCATCGCCCACAACCTCTACACGGCGGAACACGACACCTTGCCGGGGCCTCTTTATCTGGGCCAAAGCGCCGGGTACAGCCAATACACCGACCTCGGCAGTCTCGCGTGTTTCCTCGCTCCGCACCTTGGACTGACAAGCGCAACCCAGCAATATCAGTGCGCCGATGTCTTTGTTTGCCCCGCCTGGAAACGCAAGGCATCGCCGGCGTTGCGCGCCGCCACCAATCCCGGCCCGACCTACTGCCGCTTCTGGGATGCCGAAGCCGCCGCCAAGATCAGTGCCGACCCTTGGGGCCGAAAGGGCTACAACCTGCCCAAGAAGCTCAGCGTCATGGACAATCCCGCCCGTACCCTGATGTTGGTGGACATTGACCGGGAGCTTCCTGCCGCCAGCGGCGCAGGGTGGTTTGCCTCCCTCCCCCCGTCACCCGTTCACGGCCACAACCGCAACGCCCTTTACCTCGATGGCCACACCCAATCCCTGCCCTCTGTCACCGAGCGGCCTTGACCCACATCCTTGGGCGGCCCTCGCGCTGATCATTCTGCTGGGCGTCACGCCGCCCGCGCAGGGCTCGATCTCCCGGTATTTCAACCCGGTGTTTGGCAGCGGGAGCGAGGCCGACCCCGATGTGATTCGCCACAACGGAATGTATTACGCCTACATTTCCGCCACGACCCCCACCGCTGGCTACAAGGTTTACCGCTCCATGGATCTGGTGAACTGGTCCGAGGGGCCCCAGGTGTTCACCGGCGGCACCGGCCTGTGGGCGCCGGACGTTTGCTACAACCCGTCTAACCAGACATTCTGTCTCTATTACACCGCCGACAGCCCGACCAACCCGGCCAACAAGGTGATCGGCGTAGCGACCTGCGCCACCCCGGACGGCAACTTCACCGACCAGGGGGTCCTGACCGACGGGGTCGACGCCCATCTGTTTGCGGATGACGATGGCTCACTCTATCTCTTCTACAAGGGCGCGGCGAACCTGTGTGTGAACAAGCTGACCGACCTGACGCATCTCGGCCCGACAACCATCTCCTGGACCGCGGAAACCACCGACGCGGAAGGCCCGTTCGTGCTCAAACACAATGGAACCTATTACCTGTTATACTCGTATAACGGCGCGATGGGGCCCACGTACGCCGTCGGCTACGCCACGGCCACCAACCCGCTGGGTCCCTGGACGCGGTATCCGGGCAACCCGATTGTGTCCCGGACCGCCGGGCCGTCATGGTATCGGGTGGAGAACACGACCGCCCCGGTCAATGGAACCGCCAAAACAGCCGCCTACGGCCGGAACTACTGGGCGGATTTCAACGGCCAATCCTCGCCCTCGGGAGGCACGTCCTGTTATTTGGGCAACTACGGCGGCGCGGTGACCTGGGCGAGGACCGGCGTGCCTTTTGCGGCCAACACCAGCTACCATCTGACTTGGGCGGTCGGGCTGCGCAACAACGTCGGCGGCGCCGACAACAACGACCAGATCGAACTCTATTACTACAACGGCACCGACATCACGCCGGTGGCTCAGAGCGCGGCGCTCAAAAACCTGCCAGAATACACCACCACCACCGGTTGGCAGAATGTCAGTTTCAGCTACCGCTGCGCAACCGGCGGCGCGGAGATCGGCAAGGAGATCGTGGTGGCATTTCGCCGCAACCGGCAGGACACGGCTCCCGCGACTTACACCTACACCGCCGCGGATGGACACTGGCAGTCGAATGTCGATGACCCCCGGCTGGATGCCGACAGCACCCGGATCTGGAGCGATGACCTGGACGACCGGGTATATGGCCCGGGCCACGGCAGCGTGATCGCCGATGACGCCGGCGCGCTGTGGCATATCTATCACCAAAAGCTCAATCCCACGTGGGATTGGTCGCGCGCGGTCTGTCTCGACCCGCTGTGGTTCGACGGGCAGGGGGTTCTGCACAGCCGGACCACCCGCGGCAGCGCCCAGAATGCGCCGACGATCACGGTGCCGGTCTTCACTTGGACCGGCGCCACCAGTACCGCCTGGACCAACGCCGCCAACTGGTCGCCAGCCGTGCCCGACGTGTTCGGCGATGCCGTCATCGCCACCACCACCGGCAAAACCAGCCTGAACCTGACCGACTCGCGCACGATCCGGAGCCTGATCTTCGGGGACACCAGCAATCGCACCACCGCCTTCACCATCACCGGCAGCACGGCTGCCTGCACCCTCACTCTCACCAACGATTTCACCGCCAACGGTGCGGGCGGCACCCTGGCTGCCGTGGATTTGTTCAAAATCCCCGTCACCATCGCCAACGACCAAATCTGGACCGTCGGCGGCAGCCCGGGGTCAGCCACCAGCGACGCCGGCATTCGCCTGGTGCCTCGTGCCAGCGGCACGCCGAATGCCCTGACTCTAACCGGCACGCTCACCAAGTCGGGTCCCGGACAGCTGTCGTTGGTGGGCCAGAACGTCGCCAACGGCAACATCGTGGTCAACCAGGGCTCGTTGAAACTCAACGCCGGCAGCGGCAGCGTGCTGACCGTCGGCGGCAGCGGCTCGATCACGGCCAACCGTGGCGCCAGCATCATGCTCAGCAAGAACAGCGGCACCTTCGAGATCACCAAGCCCTTCGTAATGAATGCCGGATCGTCGCTCCAGTACGGTTCCGCGAGCGCCCAAACCGCCAGTTTTGACATGCCGGTGAGCTGGACGGGCGCGGTCACCATGGAGTATCTAGCCACCGCCACCCAGACGAACAGCTTCACCAACAACTGGAGCGGCGACGCCGCGATCACCTTGACCCAGAATGGCGCCACCGCCGGGTATCTCCAGCTCTCCGGCAACAACACCCACCTGTCCGGCAGCTTCACCCACGACTGCGCCAACCAGCGCGTGCGCTTCCTCAACGAGAACGCCAGCAGCTCCAGCGTGGCGTGGTCCCTGGCGACTTCGTCAGCCTGCCTGGAAACCTTCGGCCCGGCTAACATCAACCTCGGATCGCTGGCTGGCCCCGCGGGCAGTGTGCGCAACTCGAATCCCGACGCCTCCCCTGCCACCGTGACCGTCGGCGCGCTGGACACGAGCGCGGATTTCGGCGGCGTGCTGGCTGACAACACGGCCGCGCTGGGCTTGGTCAAGGTCGGCTCGGGGACCTTCACCCTCAGTGGTGCCAGCACCTACAGCGGTCCCACCACCGTCAGCGCCGGCACGCTGGCCACCGCCGCCGCCAATGCCCTGCCCGGTGGCACGACGGTCAATCTGGCTGGTGGCACGCTGGCGCTGGGCGCCGCCGCAACTGTCAGCGCCCTCCAATTTGACGGCCGCAGCCAGGTTGCCGGCAGCTGGGGCTCAGTGAATTCCGGGGCCGCTCACCCGAGTGTGCGCTTCACCGGCAGCGGCGTTCTAACCGTCGCGACCGGTGCCGCGGCCACCTTCGCGAGCTGGGTCGACGGATTTTTCGCGGGGGCCGCCGCGCCGGCCGTGGCCGGGTTTGCGGCGGACCCGGATGGAGATGGCGTCCCCAACGGACTTGAATGGATTCTCGGCGGAAACCCCAACTCGCCGGACGCGGCCTCGCTCCTAACCCCCAGCACCGGCTCCGTGGCCGGGATGACGCTGCGCTTCACCCGCGAGGAGTCGTCGCTCGGCGTCGCCGAACTGGCCGCGCAGTGGACCACCGATCCGGCCGCACCGTGGCACGACATTCCGATCACTCAGGGCGGGGGCTCCTATCCGAACGGAATTGAGGTCGCGGTCAACCAGGCCGCGACTCCGGACGTGGTCACCGTCACCATCCCGCAAGCCGTCGCTCCCGCCGGCCGCCTGTTCCTGCGCCTGAGGGCGGTTATGCCCTAACTTACAACCCTCAGTATTGCAGGACCAGCGTCCCGTGGACCCGCAGTTCCGGCAGTGAGGTGCGCAGACACCCCATGGTCACGTCGAAGTCGAGTTTGACCGGCTGTTGGAGGCCTCTGACATCGGGGCTCGCGAAAAACACCTCGCGCGGCGCCACTCCGCCGGGCAAATCCATCGCGATCGGGAAATTGATTTTCGGACTCGGGTACGGCCCCTCCTCCGACCAACTCCGGTTCGTCCCGGCATGCAATAACTGGACAACCAAGGACTGCTTTTGTGGCGCGGCATAAACGCGGGTGATGCAATCGGCAACCATGACATCACGCCGGATGTTATACACGTTCCGGCCGTGGGTGTAGCCGAGCATGAGCGCGTCGTGTTCATGGTAAGCCCGCAGCAATTCCTCGTTGCCCGAGCGCAGCGGGTGATGGTCGGGATAATAAAGCGAGTTCAATCCATGCATCACCGAGCGGCGCTCGTCGGGTTCTCCGACCACCATGAGCGATCCGCCGCCGGTCATGGTTGCGCCAAGGATGCGGGCCAGCGTGGCGGGTGGCCAGGCGACCTGCTTCGGGTCCATGTCCGCAGGATAAAGCTTGAGCACCACCCGCTGGCGCAGTTGCTCGCGGTGCCGGCAGCAGATATCGACCAGATCCTCGAGTTGCTCGGCATGCGAGCGCCAGATTTCGAGGAACAGAAAGTCCGTGACATCGTGCATCCGCTCGCCGGAAAACTCGTTCACGTTGTTCACTGCCACCAGTCCGTTAGGTTTTGATTTACGGGTGAGCGCGTGGATATCGCCGACGAAATCATGCAGCACGTTGACCAACAGATCGCCATTGCGGCTGCTGCCCTTGGCATAAAACCGGGTCTCGGCGGCATCGCCGTAGGTGTCGATTTCAAACCCGTCGAACGACAACAGATCCTCCGGCGTGTCATCGAGAGCCCGTGCGAGATTTTCCATGATGTATTGATGCCAGGGAGAGTCGCCGGCGATATTGGTCAGCCAGAACCATTTGGGTTTATGCATCTGGTCGGCTTGGGCCTCGGTCATGATCTCGCCGTTGAAAACCTTGGGGGCACCCAGCGCGTCGGTCATCGGAAAAGGATGCTTTTGATAGACGCTGGCCGAGGCGGCGTAGGCGGAGACATAGGCCAGGGAGAGGATGTTACGGCGGCGGCCAGCGTCCATTTTGGCCTTGATGTCGCGGCCATTGATCCGGGTGCCGAACGGCTCGAACCGATACTCCGCTTCGCGCGGCGCGTAGGATCCGTGGGCGGGGAAATAGTCGTAATATTCGACGGCATTGATGTGCAGGCGCGCCAGCATCGCGGCCTTGGCGTCGTAGTCCCCGTCGAACTTCCCGTAGTTGGAATAGAAACCGTAGCGCAAGTCATCGGCCACATTCCCGACCACCGACAACACCGCGCCGCCCCATTGGAACACCCGGTCGCCGCGAACAACTTCCACTTTCAGCAAGTATCCACCCTCCCGTTCCAACGCTGGGATGACGAGGTGATTTTCCCCGTGGATGGCCGGCTGCGCGGCCCTATGGACGACCTGCCCAAGAGGCGTTTTGATTTCGATTTGGATGACCGTGCCGCCCCGGGTGTCCGCGTCGTCGAGCGCTAGCGTGAACGAGTTGCGCTGGTCTGGCCGGACCCACACCTCTTTGACCTGAACCTCCAGATTGGGTGGCACCACCGCCGTCTGGTGCCTGCCGGCTGGAACAGCGACCTGCGGGCCGCTGCCGAACGATGCCGCAATGGCGGAGACCTCCAACAGGCTGTGGCCCGCGGCGTCACGCGCCGCGACATTCGGATCGGCGACCCATTGGTATCCGCCAGCCGCATTCTCGATCACATATTGATATTGATAGATCGCCGGCTGGAGGGCGATTCTCTTGAACCAAATGCCAGCCGCGCCTTGGTTCATGGCAAAGCGTGGGTCGGTGACTTTGCCGCTGGTGTTATGTGCCCAGGAATTGAAATCGCCAGCCAGAAAAACCCGGCGCGTTCCCGCCGGCGCGCGGAACCGAAAGACCATCGAATCACCGATGCGTTCCGGATCCCGCTCGCGGCCGGACGCCTCAGGCAAGGCCGGTTGCTGGTCCGCGGGAGATTGCAACCGTGTCCAGACCTTATCCCAAGCGGCGCTTGGCACCGCGAGTCCGGAATGTTCAAGCGCCGGGGATTGCGCGGGCGTGACCTCCGCGATCGGACGCCCGGCCTCAGCTGCGGGCGGCTCATGGCACTTGTAACTGGCGATGCCGAATGCAGCCAGGGCGATGAGCATCGGCCACCAAAAGAATTTCCCGCCGCCGAAACGGTGATGCCTGGCAGAGGCGGTAGTCACTGGGATATGATGAGATGGTTCACATACAAATCGTTTTCCGTTCCTTTGTCCGTCTCGCTCACATAAAACTTAAACCCGCAGGCCACGCCGCCATAACCGCCCTCGGCGGTCGCGCTGACGCCGCCACGACGGGTGATTTTCCAGGTGCCTCCAGCAGGACCGGTCTGGGTGAACAGCAGGGTGAATGAGGAGTTGTTATGGTAGGTGGCACCAATGGAACCGTTGCCTGTCAATGCCTGGCTGACGACGTAGTCTTCGGATCCGACGTTAAAGTTGAAGATGACTTTGCCGCCGGGGCCGCACAGGTCGACGCCTTTCTGGCCGCTGCGGAAATTCACCGCCAGGTCGACGGCCAGTTTTTGGCCCGGCTCGAGCGGTGAGGCAAGAGTGCGGTAGGCCTGTGCGCTGCGGTCCTTTTCCTTGGCAAACATCCCGAAGGACTTGCCGTTGGAGTCGATGTCGGCTCCGGACTCCCCGGCGACTTTCTTGGAGCTGCCGATAAAAAACCCGCAGCCGCCGGTGGTGTCCGAGGAGATGAGATTCCATCCCACAAAGCCGCTGCCGCCGTTGGTGCCCGAACCCCAACCGGGCTGGTTGTCTTTCTGGTATGCGGGATGATCCGCTTGATCGCCGCCCGGCGTGGCCGCGAGGCAATGAGCACAGAACCCGAGGGTGCCGATCAGGAGAAGTTTCACCATCGCAAGTGGCGTGGTCTTGTGGCTTGTTATCATGACGGTAGATGTTGGGGGTTATTGACTGGGAATTTCCTTACGCGACAAAAGGACCGGCGGTTTCAGATAGAGGACATGCGCCGCCGAAATATTCACGTAGTTGTAGCTGTCGTCCCCGCCGCCGGGCAACGCCGTGTAGCGCTCGTTGCTTTTCAGGTAGCTCATGTTGCGCGAGCAGTCGTCTTCCGACAGGCGGATGGAATAGCTCTCGCCCTGGACCAGATCCGCAGCAATCGCGTTGGACAGATCCCATCTCCGCCAGTCTCCGGAGTGCGGCATCACCAGATAACCGGAACCCACGGCTTCGCCCGAAGGCACCTTGCAGACCACGAGTCTCTTGACCGCGCAGGTGATGCCGGTGTTGACCGGCCCGGAGCCGTTGGAGAATTCCATCCGGACTGAATGACGTCCGGAACGAGGCACCTGGAAACTCCGGGTAGCCAGCGTGTCGCCGGGCTTCCCCCAATTCTCGAAATGGTGGCCGCCGACCAGGTTTCCTCCCCGGTTTGCCATGGCCTGCGCCGGAATGACCTGTTGCTGGTCCGGGGTCCGGTAGCAGCGGGCGGGTGCCGGGTGCGAGACATTGCCACTTTTCGGGCAGGTCGCGGTGATCGTGTAGGCACGGACATGGTCCTCGAAGTCGGCGGACTGGGGGTCGTTCCATTGCGTTTCACGGAGATTTTCCGCGCAGAGTTTCCCGTCACGATAGATCGTGAAAAGAACCTTGCGGGCGTCGGGATGCTTGTAATGCAGCGTCAGTTGTCCATGGCCCAGGGTGATGCCGCCCATGGCATCATCCCACTCCGGTTGGAGTGGGCTGAACAGCGCGGCTTCATCGGAAACATCGACCCTCTTGATGGAATCCGCTCTGCCACCAGCAACAGGAGCCTTCAGAGCAATTTCCCAGATGTTTTCGGCCCGCAGTTTTTCGGCATTGGCAAATCCACCGGTGAAGGTCGCACCATTCAGAGTGACCTGCGCCACGGTGCAGACACCGCTGGAGAACGTGCCGGCACCAGGCAGGCTCACCCGCACCCGGTTGCGGGTGCCTTGGAAGTCGAAATTCTGCAATTCAATGGCATCCGCGGCAGCGAATGACCCGTTGCGGAGCTTGGCGGTGATGAATGGCGCAAAACGAATGCCCTCGACGGATGTTTCCAAACCAAACACCACATCCTGAACCATCGCCAGGTAACCGCCCACGGACCAAAGCTGGCGTTGTGAATTGATGACCGGTCCTTGACGCGGACCTTGCGCGACCTCCGCCTGGCCCGTGATGAAATCGTAATTCTCCATGTTGGAGAGGTTCGCTGCGGCCAGGCGCGACAGCGACTCGATGCCGGCATCGACCGCCGCGGCATTGCCCGCCGCCTTCGCCGCCTTGGTCCAATAGGCAGTGACGAACGGCCAGATCGCCTGATTGTGATAGATGGGCGCGCCCCGCTCCTGTGGCCAAACGACCGGCGGGCCGATGGGGCCGGTCGGATAGCTTGCAACCATGCGCTCCGCCTGTTGCCGGTCCGCCACGCCCAGCAGGATGGCCAGCGATTGACCCAGAAGATCATAGCGGTTGACGGCCACGGCCGAGGTGCCGTCATCGGAAAGGAGATACGTCCGATAGAGCCCCGCAGGCCCGTCCCAGAAACGCCGGTTGATAGCGGCTTTCAGCTCGGCCGCCCATTGTTGGTATTTCGCGCGCGCCGGGGCATCGCCAAGCACGCCGGCGAATTCGCCGGCCTTTTCCAGCAGGAAGTAATTCGCGGCGTTCACCGACACCGCCTTGGACATGCCGACCGCCAGCACGTTGTTAGCAGTCCAGCCCGGATAGGTCTGTTCCCGCCAGTCGAGAAATGACTGTTCGCCACGGTACAGCCCGTCACTCACATCGAAAACAAGCTGCCGGTCCTGTTCGATCGTGTCGCGGAATATCGGATAAATGGTTTGGATGAACCTCTCGCGCGCCGCACCTGCCAGATACTTCGATGTCTCATACGCTCCCAGCGCCCACACCACGCGGTCCGATGAGACGGGGTAACTGCCACCCGAACCGGTGTCCTGAACCATCTGCCGGGCAAACCCGCCGTGAACGGCGGGCTTCAGGCCGGACGCCTTGAACAGAAGCGAGTCGGCGGCCCGCGTCGGGTCGAATCCGGCGAGCGACAGGTGCAGGGAATAGGCCAGGTCCCGCGTCCACACATATTTCCATTTGGCTCCGGTCTGATAGGCGTTGACCCGGATCGGAGCACCGCCCGAATAGGCGTTGTCGCTGATTTCGGCGACCGAGTTTTCCACAGCCTCGCCAACCGCCAGCGCGTAAAGCCCGTCGAAGAGCACGTTGCCAGTGCGGATGCGGGCATGATCCGGGAGCTCCGTCACCACAACCCGCTTGTCCGCCGGATGGTTGTCTCTCAGGTTGGCGGTGCTCGAGAGTTCATAACTCCGCCCCGCCCCCCGCGCATCACTCATGGTCGCGCGGAACCCGGGGCCCTCCACGGGCCGGCCCTCACCGGCAAGCAGCAGGCATGACGGAAAAAATACGGCGGCACCAAGCGCCGCGGAGATGATAGTTTGACGATCGTGGATCATGTTGGTTTGACAGATAATGACTTGCATCCAGCCGGATCATCGGCTGCCGCCCCAGAACACGCTGCTCACGCCGCCCAGTTTGTCGAAGCGCCGGATGTCTTCATTGGACAGCAATTCCGTGTGCCCGTCATAAAATACGGCAATCGCCTTGTTGTTGTGTCGATAGGCAATCTGCCCGTTGTCGGTTTTGCCCTCCACTGGATTCGCCAACCACGAGCTGCGGCCGTCAAAGCGGACCAGATAGTCCGTGGCCGTGATGAAGTTCATCATCCGTGCCGGCGCGCTCATCCTAACAACCGACTGCTGGGCCTTTTGATTCCTCCCTCCAGATACGTAGGGGAGCGGTATATTTTCGTCATTGTAGCCGTAGCTTGCTGAAATCCGGTCCGAAAACCGCTTCTTGGCCCGCACCGCGAGCGGGTCGAGCACCACTTCCGGCATGCCGCCGATGCCCTCGTATCCGGTGACCCCGTTGAGAAACTCAGTGTCCCCGATCAAGGGGCCGAGGAAATCCGCGTTGAAGTGCCACATCACGCCGGCCTGTCCATTCCCGTCGAAGGAGAGGATCGGAACGTAACTGCCGTTGTGCTCGGTGGCGTAGATGGCATTCGCGGTGCCAAGACCCTTGATTCGGTCGGTCGAGAGCACCATGGAACTCGCCGCGCGGGCGCGCTGCCAACCCGCCATGGCCAGGCTGGCAAGGACGGCGATGATCAGGACGACCACCAGCACCTCCACCAGGGTGAAACCTGCGCGGCTGAAGCGATGGCCTTTCATGAATGTGACCTGGGGTGCCGTGGTTTGCGGGATTGCCATCTGGAGTGGTGCGGTAAAGCTATCAAAACGCCGAATCCTCGGTGAACTTCGCGGGATTCACCTGCATACGGCGGATAATGCCTTTAGGTTTATCGCAAGCTTCGCGCTTCGCTCTCAAACCCCAATCCACGTCAGTGAGCCTGGTCTTTGTAAACGCGCACCCAATCCACCTGCATGGTGTAGGGATAGGTTCCCGCGGTCGGATCTCCGCCCCATGAACCGCCCACGGCCAGGTTGAGAATGAGCCAGAACGGCTGGTCAAAGGGCCATTGGGCCTGGCTGGTTCCCAGCTGCGCCTTGGTAACGGTGAAATACACACTGTGGTCCACGTAGAAGGACAGCTTGTCCGCCGTCCATTCCATGCCGTAAGTGTGGAAGCTGGTGTCGTAGTCATTGATGCCAAAGCCGCCGGTCTTGCCGGTGCCGATGGTGTGGTTATAGGCCTCGGTGTGAATGGCGGCACCAATGTTATCGACCACGTTGGCGTGTTCCATGATGTCGATCTCACCGCATTTCGGCCAGCCAACGTCAGGGATATTGTCGCCCAACAGCCAAAAGGCCGGCCAAGTGCCCTGACCACGTGGCAATTTCATCCGGGCCTCGATTTTGCCGTATTGAAAAGATATTTTGCCCTGGCCCTGCACCTTGCCGGAGGTGTATGCCGAGGTTTTGGATTGGCCGTTCATCCACGGGCCGGTGCCGGTGTAGTTTTCTTGGATGGCGGTCAGACAGAGACAGCCACCGGCGACCGAGATATTTTGCGCGCGGTTAGTGTAAAACTCCAACTCGCCGTTGTCCACATTGCCATGCTGCACCGGGAGCCAGTTGCCGGTGTTGAGCACGGGACTGTCGAATTCGTCCTGCCAGAACAGCACATAGTCAGCAGTGTGAATTCTGTCCGTCGAGAACCGGAACCAGTCAAGATTGCAGACGCCGGCAGCACCCACGGCGACAAAATAGAGGTCCCGCACCCCGATGACATCGGCGACGTTGACCTGCTGTTCGGTATAGGTGGACCATCCTCCCGTTGCCACAGGAGTGATCACTCCCAGCAGCGGACCGCTCGGACTGTCTAGGCGAAGCTCGACCGCACCGCCGGAGTTGGCCTTGGCTACGGCAAGGGTGACGCTGGCCACTCCATCTCCGAAATCGACATTCCCAAACTTCACCCAGTCGCCGCTGTCGAACCAGCCGATGGCGGTGTTGCCGGGTTCCAACTGGATGCCGGACATGCTGGAGAAGTTTTCGGCCTGAAGCGTGCTGAAGGCGTCGATGGTAGGCCCGAGGTTGGCCGCCACCCGATAGAACATCTTCGGCTGGTTGACTGGCACCGCGACGCTGATCGAGCCGCTGCCGCCGGCGGGAATACTGTTGAGTGCAGCCTGTGGTGCCACAAAGGAACTCCATGGACCACCCGGTGCCAAGGCCCACTCCACCCGGTAACCGGTTGCGGCTGCCAACTCGTTGAACCGCAACTGGCCGCTGGTATCGAGGGAGGCGCGCAAGGGGTTCTGCAAACCGGACTGTCTGGAAACGATCCGCAGGTTGGCGGAGTATTGGTCGCTGTTATTTCCCGCATTATTATTGAACACCTGGATGCCCGAGACCGGAGCATCCACCGTGCCGGTCCAGGAGTGACCATTCAGCGTGGCACGATAGGTGACTTCACTGGTCAGCGTGAAGCAGAAGGCCATCAGGACATTGGGATTGTAATCCTGCCCCGTGGCAACGCCGGTATTCGTGGCATCCGTATATTTGAAGAACGAGCTTCCGCCGGTGAAGGCAATTGTCACTCCAGATCCCCCGACACTGAGCAATTGAACTCCGACGACTGTGTCCGTGTCGATATGGGTGTTGTGGGCGTAGTCAAGCGATACCGTCTGGCCGGGTGCCAGCGGCCCACCGGCGAAAGTGTGCGTCTGGGTGACTGAGCCGCCGCCGCCGCCGCCATAGCACCAGATCGACCACACCGGTGTGCCGCCGATCGAGCCAGTGCCGCTGCCGGTGGCACCGGTATGAACCACGGTCCATGAGTCCACGCCGGTGGAACCGTTGAGCACCGCATCGGCGCTTTGATCGGGACTGGCCAGCATGGCGAAGGAGCCAGGGGTGGCGGCGTAGGCATCACTCCCGAGCGAGGTGAGAGCCGCTAGCAGCGTGAGGATGGTGGTGGTCTTGGTCAAATTCCCGGATTTCGTTGGCTAGATGTTGATGCAAGAACGGAAGGACTCGTCGCCTCGAACCCAGCCTTGCGAATCATTGTTAGCCTATCACCAGGCCGCCGGCGGCGCAGCAGGACGAGCATCCCGCAGCCGCCGACCAGCATTGCGACGTCAGGCTCCGGGATCGCGGTGTAGGTGAGCACGAGGTCGTTGCCAGTCTGGCCAAGCGCCCAGGTGCCGGTGTCCGGATTGGTGAAGCCGGCCGTATCGATCGTCCAATTGGCGGCATTGAAGCCGGTGAGTCCGGTGCTGGTGAGGATCGTCCAGGAGTGGTTGATTTCGCTGAAATCAGCCGCCGCGCCGGCCACATTTTCGCCGGTCAGGGAGAGCACGTTCAGATGGTAAGTCCCGGTGTCCGGAGCAAGCCCCAACGAGTTAGCGATGGCGATCTGGTCAAAGCCCGTGCCCGCGACGGTGCTGGTAAAGTTGTTAATCTCCCAGTCATAGCTGAACGAGCTCCACGCTTGGGCCGGGGTGAACGACAAGGTTCCCGGGCTGTTGCCGGGCGAGAGGGTGGTGGCCGGATTGTTCAGGATCACCGGCGAGCCGATCGTGCCGCTGCCGCCAAGCACCGCGCTGCCGGTGAGGGCGATGCCCACGGTCAGGGCGGTGCTGCTGTTGTAAACAAATTTAGACCCGGCCGCCACCGTGACCCCGCTGCTGGAGTTGATCGTGCCCGCGGTGTCGATTTTGAGCGTGCCGCCGGCCACGGTGGTCGCGCCGCTGTAGGTGTTGGCAGCGTTGAGGGTGGTGGTGCCGGAGCCGGCTTGGATGATCGAGCCGGTGCCGGTGATGGCGGCTCCGCTGAAGTCCGTGCCTTGCACCGCGGCATTGCTGCGGTTGATGGTTAGGGAGCCGTGGTTGATGATGGCGCTGGCCGCCGCCAGACTGCCGGTGGTGCCGCCGCTGCCGAGTTGAAGTTTGCCATTCGCACTGATCGTCGTGCCGCCGGTATAGGTGTTACTTCCCGTTAGAACGACGACCCCCGTTCCAGACACCGTTTGAGGAGTGATGGCCGCGCTCGAAGTCCCGGTATAGACGGTGTAGGATCCCGCGATATTGAGATTGGCCGATCCGCTCACCACGCCGCTGAGCGTCAGGTTGTTCGCGGAAACGTTGCCCCACGTTTGATCCGAGGTCAGGGCGATGTTCGCCGAGATGAAGTGCGCTCCCGTGCCCTGCTGCACGGTGATGCCGCCGCCGCCGAGGCTCAGGGTATTGGATCCCCCCACGGCGACCGACCCGGTGGCACCGGCCGCGAAGTTCAGGCTGCGCACCGTGGTGTCGGCCCCGAGCGTGGTCACCAGCGGCGCGGAGTTGCCGTTGAAATAGACATCCGCGTAGGAGTAGGTGGTGGCGGTGGAATCGGTGAGCTGCTTCTGCCGGTCCGTCGTGCGCGCGGCATCCATCGCCCAGTTGGTATTGGTGCCGCCGTTGAGGGTGTTCCAGTTCCCGTCCTGGTTCCCGGTCCAGTAGGCGGCACCATATACCGTGCTGTGATACATGATATCGCCCATCAGGTTGTAGCCGGCCTGGGTGAGATGAACCCCGTCCGAGCTGAGGTTGGTTAGCGAAGCTCCCGGCGTGATGAGGTTGTATAGGTCGACAAACTGGACGCTCTGCCCGGCTAACACATGGTTGTAAACGACGCCCTGGACATAAGGATTGTAATAGGTGTTGATATAGCTTCCGACGTCGGAACGATACATCAGGTTGCTGGCGAGAGTAGTCACCCCCGCGCGCAGGGTGTTCACTTGTGAGACGATGGCGTCATACCGGTTGATGGACTGGGTGTCGGTGTGATTGGCCGCAAAGTCATTGCCCCCGACATTGAGTGGGACATAGTTCGGGTTGATGCCGTTGCCTGGAGCCAGCCAATAGCCGCCGTTATTTCCCGCGCTGCCATCATTGGCGTTGAGGTTATTGAGGATCTGGTTGGTGGTGTAGCCGGGGTGCCCTTCCTGATTGGTCTGCCCCGCAGTGCTGAGCAGGTTGGGAGAGGCCGGGTTATTCGCATAAAGATTGGTGTTGCTGCCGACAAAATTGGGCGTGAATCGCCCGTCGTTGACGAGGTTGGCATAGAGCTGGGTGTGGAACCCGCCGCCGTCGTAACTGCTTTGGGAGCTGTATCCCGCCATGATTGAAGCGCCCAGCGGCATGATGCTCATCACATGGCTTGGAATGCCGGACGAGATGACGGCCTGCTCCGCGGTGCCGGTGTTAGCCAGCGTGACGCGGTAGAAGGTGCCACTGCCGTTCTTCACGATCAGCGAACTGAGCGACCCGGCGAGATCCTGCGCGCCCGCAAACTGGAACGTGCCGGTTAACCCGCCAGCGGACGAGGTGATCAGATTGCTGGTGCCGGCTCCGGCAATCCCGGAGGGATTGAACCCGATATAGTGGGTGCCGCTGACGCTGGCGGAACTTGCGGCCAGAGTGTTGACACTGCCACCCAGGTTGAAGCCCGTGAAAGTTCCACTCGTGCTGGTCAAGAGGCCGACCGAGGAACTGTACCCACCCAGGTTGAGTGACCCGCCGCTGTTCACCGTCAGACTGCCGGTGGCGGCTCCCAAGGCGGCGGCGTTGCCGAGCTGCAGCCAGCCGGCAGTGACGGTCGTGCCACCGCCGTAGGTGTTTGCGCCGTTGAGGGTCAACGTGCCACTGCCGACCTTGTTCAGGGTGCCGGTGAGCCCGCTGATCACGCCATTGAGCACCGGGCTATAGCTTTGGGTGTCGAGGGTCGCGGTCACGCCCGCGCCGATGGCCACCAAACGGTTAGCACTCAAAGCGCCAGACGAAGGGGTTTGAAAAAACCGCAGGGTGCCGTTGCCGGCGAAGGTGAGATCCGTCGCGGGCGTGACGGGAATCGCCCCGAGGCCGCTGCCCTCCCAGATGCCGACCGTTCCCGAATTGATCGTCACTCCTCCCGTGTAGGTGTTGCCGCTCCACAAGACCAGTGTCCCGGAGCCGCTCTGTACGATCGAGCCGCTGCCGGAAATGATCGACCCGCTGTAGTCGGTTCCAGCCGACACCGTGTTGCTGCGATTGAAGACCAAGGTCCCGTTATTGAGGATCGTGCCGCTGGCGGAGAGTGCGCCGGTGGTGCCACCGTTGCCGATTTGCAGGGTGCCACCCTTGATCGTCGTGGTGCCGGTATAGGTATTGGTCCCAACCAGAACCGCCGTGCCGGTGCCGAACTTCGCAAGCCCGCCGGCACCGCTGATGACGCTCCAGAGCTGCAGCTTGTTGCTCGAGACCAGGTCCAATCCCGATCCGCTGGCAATCACGATCGAGGGTGCAATCTGGCTGCCGCCGGAGGTGGCGTCGCCGGGCGCGAACCCACCGTCGGAAATCGCGCCGCCGTTCGACGTCACGTTGATAGTCCGTGTGCTGAGATAGCCGGCACCGCCGTTGGCGGTGAACTGGAGCGTGCCGGCGTTGAGATTGAGCACGTTGCCGGTCGAGCCCCCCAAAACGTTGCCGGCCGCGATTCCGAGCACGCTGTCGTAGAGTCCCGTGGTGCTGTTATAGCTGCCGCCCTGCGCGGTCCAGGTGGAGCTGTTAGCGAGCCCGCCGCCGCTGCTGTTGACGATCAGGGATCCGGCCCCGATCTTGACCACGTTGGCCGCGCCGGCGCTGCTAACCAGGCCGTTGATCGTCAAGACGTGGCCATTGGTGTCTAAGGTGGCCGTCGCGCCGGTGGCAACGCTGATCGTGCGGTTGACATCGAGCGTGATGTTGTTGGCGCTGTCCTGGAGGGTGGCGCTGCCAAGGAACTGGAGGTTGGCATAGGGACCTACCGGAGCCACTCCGAGGCTGCCGTCGCCATAAATGCCCAGGGTGCCGGCGTTGATCTGGGTGCCGTTGCCGTTCAGGAACCCGGCGCTGGTGCCCGTGTAAGTGTTGCTGGTGTTCTGCAGGATGAGCGTCCCGGTGCCGTCTTTGTAGAGATAGCCGCCCGCCGCGTTGGCACTTCCCAGAACCTCGCTGATCGTGGTATTGCCGCTGCCGTTGACCGTCAGTTGATTGCTATTGATATTGATACTGTTGGATCCGGCGAAGGCGAGCAGGGCGGTGGCGGTGGTGGAAGTGAACACCGCCGCGTTATTCAGGGTGATCGAGCCGCTGTAGGTCGCCGTGGTGGCGGCCGCGTTGGTCGCGCTCAGGGTCCGGTTCGACGCGCTGCCCGGGTTGATCGTGATGGGGTTTGCCAAGGTGACGGCCGCACCGAGTTGCAGAGTCGCGGCGGTTCCCGTGGTGCCGCCGTTGCCCACATAGTAGGTTCCGCTGGTGCCGGTGCCCGTCGTCGCGGCGGCCACCACCAAGATCCCGGCATTGAGATCGGTTTCGCCGCCATAGGTGTTGCTGCCGGCGAGAACCAGAGTGCCGGTGCCGACCTTGGCCAGCGACCCGCTCGTTCCAGTGATTTGACCCGAAAAGGTAGTCGTGCTGGCGGTATTGGTCGTGAGCGTCAGCCCGGCCCCAATGGCAATGGTTCCGCCCGCGCCTGAAATCGCGCCGATGGTATCGGAGGCCCCTGCGGTGAAGGTTCCTGAGGTGATGGCCAAGGTTGCCGTGTCCGCCAGATTGGCGGTGCTTTCCGTGGTCAGATTCCCGCCCGTGAGCGAGTAGCCCGAGGTCGCCGTGGTGCTGACAATTTGCAGGTTGCCCGCCTGAATCGTCGTCGCCCCCGTGTATAATGAGGCACCATACAAGCGCAAGGTGGTTGACGCACTGGCCGCGTTGAGCGTCAGCGACCCGGTGTCTCCGGCAAGACCCAGGGTGTTGAAGTGATACATGGTGGAAGCGGCCCCGCCATTCATGGTCAGCGTCTTCGCTCCCAGCTTGACCGATCCGCCGTTACCCGAGCCGGTTTCGGAGAGGATCGACACGCTGATACCAGTGGTGACTCCGCTGATATCAAAGACCCCGCCACTGCTGACGTTCACCCGGGAACCGCTGGCACCATTGGCCAGGCTGCCACTGCCCGTCAGGGCGAGGGTGCCGGCACCCACCGTGGTGGTGCCGGTGTAGCCATTGGCCGCGGCAAGCCGCAACGTGCCACCACCCAGCACGGATAATGTGCCAGTGGAGCTATTGAGACCGCTGGCCAGGGTCACCGTTTGGGTGTTGGTGTCAATGCTGTAGGCTTGGCCGGCCGCGCTGCTGAACCGGCCGGAATAGTCGGTGGTGTTGCTGGCACTGGACTGCAAAGTTCCGCCGCCGAAGCTGATGGTGCCGGTGGCACCCAGGGCACCGGAGCTGCCAAGGGCAAGCGATCCTCCATTCAGGTTCGTTCCGCCGCTGTAGGTGTTGGCACCCGAGAGGGTGATCGTGCCGCTGCCGGTCTTGCTCAATGCGAGGGTCCCGGTGCCGGAGGTGTGATCGGCGAGGACTCCCTGATAGTTGCCGCCTGTGCCATTGCCAGTGCCGATGGTCAATGTCACGTTGCTGCCAGTGGAATTGTTAAGGATGGTGCCGCCTGTGCCGCTGAAGTTGCCCACCGCCTGGGTCGTTCCGTTCAAGTCGAGTGTCCCGCCGTTGACTGCCAGCGACCCGCTGGTGCCGCCCAGGGTCCCCGAGCCCGTGAGTTGCAGCGTGGCCGCGGTGACCGTGGTGCCGCCGGTGTAGGTGTTGGCGCCAGTCAGGGTGAGGACGCCCGTCCCCGAACCGGTCGCGACCAGCGCTCCGGCGCCGGTGATGATCCCATTGTCGGTGTTGTTGAAACCCTGCGTGTCAAGTGTCGCGCTGACTCCGGTGTTGAGCGTGAAATTGCGGCCTACGGCCAGCGCGTTGCTGCCGCCCGACACTTGGAACTGGAGGCTGCTGGTGCCCGAAAAGGTCAGGCCGGCACCTCCCAGCGCTCCCAGATTGCTGCCGGCGGAAATGCCGAGCGTGCCACCGGACAGGGTCACGCCGCCGGTGAAATAGTTGACCGTGGTGAGGATGGTTTTGCCCGAGCCTGTGACTGCCAACGCGCCAACCGAGCTGGACCCGTTGTTGATCGCGCCGGAAAAAGTCACCGTGGTTCCGCTGTTAGTCTGACTCGTCAGGGTGGTGTTGAGATCCAGATAGATCGGGCAAGTGATCGCAAGGCTCCCCGTGTTGGCATACAGGGTCATGTTCTTTTCCACATCGAGCTGATTGAGCGAGATGGTCTGGAGGTTGGTGCTGTCATTCTCGATTTTCGGCAGCACTCCGCCGTAATCATAGAAATTCATGCCGTTGCCGGTGAGGGTGAACGCCCCCGCCCCCGCATCGAAAAGAATCTGGAAGGCGGTCCAGTTGGCAAATCCATTGACCGGTGCCAAACGGGTGGTGCCGGCGAAATGCAGGTAATTTTGCAGCCCGCCGGGCGCGGATCCGCCCCAGTTGGCACCGGTTGACAGACTGCTATCGGTGCCGCCACCGTTCCAGGTGAAGGTGCTCTGGGCGAACGCCTGGGGCGCGGAGAAGAAGGGGGCTAAGGCGCAGACCGCCAGGGAGAGCTTGGCAAAGGAACGGGATTTCAACTTCATGACTTGGGTGTTTTCTGATTTCCGGGGTGGTTGGGGGTGGGTGAAGAGCCCGATTGAAGGCGGGACTCGCTACGCGGGAATGAACGTTTCTTGAGGATCTATGTGATACCGCCTGCAGGCGGGTAAGCTGGACTGACGCCAGCACGGGGCGGGACCACTCAGGGGATATCCACCACTTGGAAAAACCGTTTGGGGGTGACGTCCGGGGCGACCGGCAGGGTGATCACCTGGGACACCTGACTCGCGGTGAACTGCGATCCCACCACATCGGCGAATCCCGCCAGCGTCACGGAATCCCGGACCTTGTAATTGCTCCCCACCACCAGGCCAAGCACGGTGAATTGGATCTGCGTATTACCGGCAAGCATCTGCACCGAGCTGATGCGCAGGCTGGGTTGCGGGGCGGTGATCTGCAGGTTGGCGGCCGACTGGTCGCTGTTATTTCCCGCATTATTGTTGAACAGTTGGATACCCGTGACGGGGGCGTCGAGAGTGCCGGTCCAGGTGTGCCCGTTGAGCGACGCGGTGTAGGTGGTTGCGCTGGTGACGGTGAACGAGAAGGGCATCAGCACATTGGCATTGTAGTCTTGGCCCGTGGATACACTCGTGTGCGTGGCATCCGTGAATTTGAACATCGAGCTGCCGCCGGTGAACGCAATCGTCACGCCGGACCCGCCGACACTGAGCAATTGGATTCCAACGGTCGCATCCGTGTCGATATTGGTGTTGTGGGCGTAGTCGAGCGACACCGTCTGGCCGGTTGCCAGCATACCTCCCGCGAACGCGTGCGTCTGAGCGATGACTCCTCCGCCCCCGCCAGCCCAGCACCAGATGGACCACACCGGGGTGGCCCCGATGCTGCCCTTGACGCAGCCGGTGGCGCCCGATTGGACCACGGTCCAGGCATCGACATCGGTGGTGCCATTCCACACCGCATCGGGGTTGACGTTCGAACTGGCCAACACGGCGTAGGTGCCGGGGATCGCGGTGGCGGCGGCAACCTTCAGGTTGGCAGAATACTGGTCGCTGAAATCGCCGGCATTATTGTTGAAGACCTGGATGCCCGTGATCTCAGTGTCCACCGTGCCGGTCCAGGTGTGCCCGTTGAATGTCGCACAGTAGGTGGTGGCGCTGGTGAGAGTGAACGAGAACGGCATCAAGACACCCTGGTTGTAATCCTGGCCGGTGGAGACATTCACGTACGTGGAGTCGGAGAATTTGAACATCGGGCTGTTGCCCGTGAACGCAACCGTAACCGCCGGCCCACCCGCACCCGCAAATCCCCCGGCACCGATCAAATTCAGGCCGATAGTGGCGCCGTTGTTAATGTTGTAGTTGTGGGCGTAATCGATCGACACCGTTTGGCCGACCGCCAGCGCCCCGCCGACGAAGGTGTGGGTCTGGGCAACGATTCCTCCTCCTCCGCCGCCATAGCACCAGATGGACCACACCGGGGTGCTGCCGACCATGCCTGTCGCGCTGCCGGTGGTGCCGGTATTGCCCACCGCCCAGGCATCGACGTTGCTGGTGCCGTCCAGCACCGCATCAGGGTTTTGGCCCGGACCAGCCAAAAAACTATAGTTGCCAGGGGATGCTGCAAACGCAGCACTTCCAAGTGAGGTGATGGCCGCGAGCAGAACGGATAAATTGGGGAATGGGTTCATGTGGAGCATTTCTACGGGTTGATTTAGGGGGGAATTGTGGATTTGGGCTCTCCTGCGTTTGGGATCGCAGACCGTCCTCAATGCACACGCCGAAACTCCGTCGGCGGTTTACGGAATCAAACGATTTTTTTCGCAGCGCTCGCGGGAGTGTGATCCTGGGAGCCGCCACGGCATGCGAGAAACCGCCACTTGCAACACTGAGTGGCGCGCAAGGTTGAGGAATAGTCGTGGGCAGGATTCCGACTCTCGAGCAAATTCACCCGCCCAAGCGGATCAGTTGATCTTGCGAATCGAGTTCGCGGCCGAAAGCACCGTCGCCTTGATCTTGCGCACGGCAATGTTGCTGCGGACGTTGATGGCATCGTACAATTTGACTTCCTCGGCGTTGCCGCCGGCATCGAGAATCGCGTCCATCACGCTGCCATTGGCGATGCGGATCCGGTCAAAGGCGAGGCCCGGGGCAATCCATTGCGAGGCCCGCGGGGTACCGGTGGTTTCTTCGCCCTCGAACAACTCCACCAGGCCCGTGCGATAGTCATACCGCAGGGTCACCGTGCTGATCCCCTCCAGCAATGGACAGGCATTGATGGCCTGCCAACCCACCGGGTGCAGCGCCCAGTCTCCGCTGCTGCCGCACGGATCACCGACGAAGATCCGCTCCTGATCACCGGTGTAGAGGCTCACGCCCGCCCACCCTTCGTCACCTGGGCCGCGGCCTTCGATGGTCAACAAGAGGATGTGCGTGAGATCATTCAGATACGGCTGCCCGAGCGGCGCAAAGGCCGCGTTGCGGCGTTCTCCACGAGTATCCAGCACGCCGTTTCTAACTTCCATGGCCCCGCGCGTGGTCCGCCATGGCCCCGCACCGATATCAGGCAGCTTCCCATCCAGGGGAGTACCGTCGGCGTCATGGAAATCATCGGCAAACACCACGACTTTTTCAGGAAACGCCGCCGAGAACGCCGCCTGGCCCTTGGCACCTTCGAGCTGTTGGTCTTTCCAGGCGGCCCCCTGCCCTTGCACCAGGTTGTGGATTTCCGCCGGGCGCTCGATCGGATGCAGCCGGACCTTGCCCTTGATCACATAGACGGCTTCCGGACGGCCCGGATCCGCTATCACTCCGAACTCGGTCCCCAGATCTTCCACAAACAGCGAATCCGTCGCGCACACGAAGCCATCCGCGCCCGCCGGAACCTCGAACCAGGCCCGCCCGGAGTGCAACCGCAGCTTGTTAGGATTCTCCATGTCCAGTTTGCCCGGACCCTCGAAATATCCTTTGACCCCGCTGGGCATGACGATTGCCACCGAACCACGGTCCAATTCCAACGTCGAACCCACCCACATCAGGTTGGTGCCAACCCGGCCCTCCGGGTGCTCGGTGCGACCTTTGGATTCCGGCCCGTAAACCAGGATGGCCGTTGGCTCGGGCGTGGTCAGCCGCAACAAGCCCGCGGCGCTTGCCAGCAGCGCAACGACCGCCACCAACGCCAGCCACATCCGCCGCCGCCGCACGGCCATCGGACTGGCGGGCATGCGGACAATATTGCCGCCGCTGACTTCAAATTTTTCCACCAGCAGGTGATGGATTTTCACGTAGCTGAGATAGAGACGGCGGAATTCGCGATCCTGCCGCATCCGTTCCTCCACCTTGGAAAATTCAGCCTCTCCGAGTTTGCCATCAAGGAGATCCTGAATCGTGGTTTCGTCGTCGCGCAGGCTCATGTTGATAGCCCCCTTTCTGCAATGTGGTCCGCGGGCTTGCTTGATAGAGAGTTCTCAATGCAGCGGCGCAACGCCGCGCGGATTTTGAACAGCCGGGCTTTCAAGGTTCCCGAACTGCGTTGCAAGGTGTGGGCGTATTCGGTCAGTCCGCAAGAGCTCGCATACCGCATTTGGACCAGCTCCATGTCCTGCGGTCGCAGTTTCCCCATGCATCCCTCCAGCGCCCGCAGCGCATCTTCCCAATCCGCGGGACCCTCCTCCAGGTCCTGCGCAAATTTTTCCGCCACCTCTTCACCAAAAACCAACCAGCCGTTGCGCTGCAGGCGCTTGCGCTGGCCCAACACCTCGAACCGCGCGACCGCAAACGCCCAGCTCTTGAAGTTGGTTCCAGGAACGAAATGGTCCTTCTTGGCCCAAAGCACCAGGTTCGTTTGCTGCAGGATGTCCTGAGCACCGGGACAGCCACCCATCAGGGAACGGACGTAGGCCAGGATCGGCCCCTGATGAAGGGTCAGCTCCCTGACGAAGTCGCTATCTGGATTTTCCGTAGGCATCCGTTTGTATACGGACCGTTTCGCCAAACGGTTTACCGATTCAAGGAAAATCATTAGAATCACGCAGGCCTCCACCGCCGCCGGGGTGAATCCGGCGCCACAACCCTGGAAACCACGCTGGGTCCGGATTTTTTTCACCGAAAACGCCTTGCTTGTCGGCGCGTTGCCCGCTACCCCACGGCCGTTTTGAGCCGGGCTTCGCACTCTCTGCCGCCCGGACCTTCCAGCATTCACCGCCATGAAACCGAAAAAAGTCGCCATTCTCACCGCCGGGGGGCTCGCCCCATGTCTGTCCAGCGCCATCGGCGCGCTCATCGATCGCTACACCGAGATGGATCCCTCGATCGAGATCATCTGTTATCGCGGCGGCTACAAGGGCCTGCTGCTGGGCGACAGCATCACCGTTTGCCAGAAGATCCGGGACAACGCCCACATCCTCCACAGCTACGGCGGCAGCCCGATCGGCAACAGCCGGGTCAAACTCACCAACGTCAAAGACTGCGTGAAACGCGGCCTGGTCAAGGAAGGCGAGGAACCGCTGGAAGTCGCCGCACGCCAAATGATCAAGGACGGCGTGGACGTGCTCCACACCATCGGCGGTGACGACACCAACACCACCGCCGCCGACCTCGCCGCCTTCCTTGAGAAAAACAACTACAACCTCACCGTCATCGGCCTGCCCAAGACGATCGACAACGACGTCTATCCGATCCGCCAGAGCCTCGGCGCCTGGACCGCCGCCGAGCACGGCGCCCACAACTTCGCCAACGTGGTGGCCGAGCACAATGCCAACCCGCGCATGCTCATCGTGCACGAGGTGATGGGCCGCAATTGCGGCTGGCTCACCGCCGCCACCGCCCGCGAGTATCAGGACGGGCTCGCCACCCAGCAATGGCTGCCAGAAATCGGCCTCACCAAGGAGCGCTTCTCGGTGCATGCGGTCTACATTCCCGAGATGGCCATTGATTTCGATGTGGAAGTCGCCCGCTTGAGCCAGCTCATGGACGAGCATGACAACGTCAACATCTTCATCTCCGAAGGTGCCGGCCTGGAGGATATCGTGCGGGCGATGGAGGCGGCCGGCAAAACCGTCGTGCGCGATGCCTTCGGCCACGTGCGGCTCGATGCCGTCAATCCCGGTGCCTACTTCGCCAAGGAAATCGCCGCCCGCATCGGCGCGGAAAAGACCCTGATTCAAAAGAGCGGCTACTACAGCCGCGCGGCCGCCGCTAACAACGCCGACCAACGCCTCATCAAGGGCTGCGTCGACCTCGCCGTCGAATGCGCCCTGCGCCGCGAAGGCGGAGTCATCGGTCACGATGAGGACCGCAACAACACCCTCCGTGCCATCGAGTTCGACCGCATCAAGGGCGGCAAGCCCTTCGATATCGACACCCCGTGGTTCGAGGATCTGCTCGCCACCATCGGCCAAACCAAAGGCGCGCGCGTCGAGGTCGGCCACTGATACCACCCAAGGCCTTGCTCAGGCCGATGCCTGAGCAAGAAAAATCCTGGCACTCACGCCACCTTCAGGGCCTCGCTCTCGGCCGCGAGTTCGGCCTCAAATTCCGCCTCCAACTGGGCCTGAACGTCCGCCTCGCTCTGCTTGGCCGCCGCCTCGGCGGCAGCCTCTGCCGCGACCTGCTGGGCCTCAAACTCTAAGGATTTCGCGGCATCGCGAGCCACGCGTTTATCAAACTTCCTCTGCTCGCGCTCGCGGCGCTTGTAATCTTTGCTTGGTGTGACGGCCATTGGTAATTCCCTTCTGCGTTGCTGAATTGTGTGCCAGGCCCTCGGTCTCGTTGCGGCGGCGACCTCAGCCTGGCCGCGGCCTCATACCGTGAGGTGCCAGTTCAAAGCAATGGAAATAAAGCGAAATGACCAACTTACAACCGGAGAGGGGCCGTCGCGGCAAGGCTTGTATGCCCGTCCCTGCCGTGAACGGCCGAATAAAGCGTGAAATCCTCCCCATCCGTGGTTGACTGGCCCGGATGAGTCGTCACCAAGGACACCAAGCCAACCGCGAGGCCCCAGGCCTGACGCCGGATCCATTCGGCGCGCTGGCCGCGCTCGGCAATTTGCCTGCGGGGCCGACCGATCCCCCCGATTCCGACCGCGTCATTCCAGTCAAGACCTCTCAACGGGGTCAGAAAAATACCCACCGGGGCCGCGTGGATATCGTCCGGCAGACCGCCCATCGCGGCGGCAAGGTCGTCACCGTGGCCAAAAATTTCACCGGCATCGGGCTCGCTGAGAAACAGATCCTCACGAAAAAAATGCAGAAAGCCTGCGGCGGCGGCGGCACGGTCAAAGATGGCTGCATCGAAATCCAAGGCGACAAACGCGACGAGATGAAGCGCATCCTCACCGAAGCCGGCTTCCAGCCGGTTTTCGCCGGTGGCTGAGTGACGCTCAATGCGTCCGGGGGGGGCGGCGGCCATGGAATGCTTACGACGCCATCCTTTTTGGCCATCACCAGGCACTGATCTTCTCCCCGCCGGGCGGACCATGCGCATGAACCTGCGAGTTCCGGAACCGTCGATTCATACCCTCACCCGCAAATCCCTGACGCTCCACAGCAGCCCCTTCGCGCCGCTGCCGCTGCCCCTCATCGAACGCGCGCCATCCTTGCGCTTGGCGCTGAACCTCTCCCGCGCCTGCGCAAACGCCTCGTTCACAAACCCCTTGCTCCCAATCACCGCCCCGTCTGTGAAATACCTCACCCGGCATCGCAACATCTTCGCCATGCCAAGGTCCTTCAAGACCGTGCCGTTGTCCCTGCCTTCCAACATCTCAGCCGTGTTCATAGTGCCTTGACCCTGATGGTTTCCGGCTCCAGCCAGTTCCGCCCGCCCGGCTTTGCGTCCCAGCGCCATGCCCATCAACCGCCGATATAAGCGTGCGACCTCCGACCATTTTCCCGCCTCAAATCCCACTCCCTGATCGCAATAATACGCCCTCACCAACCCCTCGCGCGCTTTTTTTCCGTTCCCTTTCTTGCCGCCTCCCACGGCTTCGCCATAGCTGCTCCAGCGGTAATCCGCCGGGTCTTTCACCATTCCGGCTCGCACCGGATTGAGGTCGATATAGGCCGCCATCGTCCGCGCCGCCACCCCGCTTTCCACGATCACGCTCTTGAATCGTTCTTCCCACAGCGTCCCGGTCCGCGAATGCACCCGGTTGAACCACCTCGTGAAGCGAATCAGCAACCCTTTCATGAACTCACTGAGATCATGCATCCGGTAGGTGTATCGAGCATGAATGGCCGCCACCCGCGCCCGTCCCGCACCACCGTCCGCGCCGGCATCCTTCTTCCTCGCCGCCGCCAATTCCACCGCCACTCCCGCCACAACCCCCTCGGCATATAGCCCGCCCAATCGTTGCAACAACTCCTCGTCACTCAGCCCGCCATCCACCATCCGCGGCACCTCCAGCAGCAAGTGAAAGTGGTTCGACATCACGCAATACGACAATACCCGGCAGCCCGAGAATTTCTCATACATCCGCAGAAACATCCGGAACGCCTCGCATTCCCGCTCCCCAAACACATACCGCCGATCCACCACCCGCGAGATGCAGTGATAGATCACCGGCTTCCTCGCGGAATCCTTCCACCCCGCCAGCCATCGGGCTCTGCGCATGAAACCATTCTACCACCGGAAATCACTCAATCAAGCGGCTTCCCTACTTTTTGTCTGTCACTTTGTTATGATCCCGGGCGCGTGCCAGCGCTGATCCAAGTCCCTAGTGGTGACTGGGATCCTCCTAGTCGCAGGGGGGGCTGATGCCCCTTAGACAGGGGCATGAGAAAAATCTCTGTACCAAGCGTCGGGCATTTGAGTGGAGCTGTGAGTCATTGCGCGCGAGTCATTGGACTTGGCAAGGTGGCGGGAGGACTCCTGGGACTCGCCCTGCTCCACGGCCCGGCCGTGGTTTGCGCGTCCACACTTCCCGGCACGGCCAGCGTGGTGCTGGTCTGGGACCCGAATCCCGAACTCAACACCGCCAGCTACCAATTGAGCTACGGAACCACGCCGGGCGTCCATCCCAATGTCATCAATGCCGGCGCGACCACCACCGCCGCCGTGACCGGCCTGGTTGAAGGCACGACCTACTATTTCGAGGTCAGCGCCTCGAATCAGGCGGGCCAGCAAAGCGTGCCGTCGGCCGAGGTTTCCTATCTCGTCCCGGCCGGTTCGGCGAGCGCGCCCACCTTGGCGGCATGGGCCACGGCCGCCGACTTGAGCGCCGGGGACGCGGATCCGCTCGCCAGTCCGCACCATGACGGCATTCCGAATCTACTCAAATACGCCTTCGGCATGAATGGCAGCGGCGCGGACGTGAGGGTGATCGTGTCCGGCACCGGGACGGTCGGGCTGCCCCTCATCGCCCACAGCGGCAGCAGGCAATCGCCCGTGCTGCGCTTCGAATACCTGCGCCGCAAGAACAGCACCCTCACCTACACCCCGCGCAAGTCACTCGATCTGCAGAACTGGCTGCCACTCAATGTCACCCAGCCCTCGACGGTGACCGATCTCGACACCGAGTGGGAACGGGTGGTGTATGCCGAGCCCTGCGAGGCCACCACGCCGAGCTACTTCGGCCGGGTGGAGGTGATGCTGCCCTGACCATCCCGCGGCGAATCATTCCAGGAAGGTGGCGGTGATGGTGGTAAGTGTTCCAAAGGGCGGGTCGGCGGTACGGGCTCCAAAGGGCTGGTCGGCGACCCCCGCAACCGGCCTGGCGGGGGGATTGAGCGGAATTACGGGGAATCCGGTTGCAGGTTGGGGCCGGGCCGTCTTAAATCCCGCCCCGTGCCCCCATTGGACATGCCATCATTCACCCATGGAGGAGTTACCAACCGCGAATTTCTGCGGTCGGTCTTCCACTCCATGCTCCGCTCCCGCATCCTGGAAAACAAACTTTCCAGCCTCTACAAAGCGGGCAAAATCGTCGGCGGCGTCTATTTGGGCCGCGGTCAGGAAGCCGTCAGCGCCACCCTCGGCACCGCCCTCATCCAAGGCACCGACGTGTTCGCCCCGCTGATCCGCGACCAGGCGGGACGCACCGCCTTCGGCGAACCGCTGCTCGATTGCACCCGAACGTATCTGGGATCCGCCCAGGGACCGATGCGCGGGCGCGACGGCAACATCCACCGCGGCCGCCCGGAATTGGGTATGCCCGCGATGATTTCCCACCTCGGTGCCCAGGTCTCGGTGGTGACGGGTATGCTCTTCGCCAAGCGCCTCAAAGGCCAACTCGCCGGCTGCGTCGGGGCCACCTGCCTCGGTGACGGTGCATCCTCCACCGGTGCCTTCCACGAAGGGCTCAATCTGGCCGCCGTGGAAAAACTGCCGCTGGTGCTCGTCATCGGCAACAACCAGTTCGCCTACTCCACCCCGAATGCGCACCAATTCGCCTGCGCCGATCTGGTCGAAAAAGCCCGCGGCTACGGCGTCGGCGGCTTCGCCGTGGATGGCACTGACTTGTTGGCCTGCGCCTCGGTCATCACCGAAGCCGTCCATCGCGCCCGCCAGGGCCACGGCCCGCAGATGGTCGTCGCCCGCCTGCTGCGCCTCTCCGGCCACGGCGAACATGACGACGGATTCTATGTCCCGGCCGAGGTGCGCGCCGACCACTACGGCCGCGACTGCATCGAGGTGGCCATGCGCCAACTCGTCGAACACGAGCTCGCCACGGCCGAGGAAATCGGTGCCTGGCGCGAGCAGTTCGCCGACGAGGTGCAGCGCGCGGTGGCCCAGGCCCAACAGGAAGCGCCACCCGACCCCTATCAGGAAGACTGGACCGCCCTCGCCACCCGCTTCCCCCTGCCAGTCAGCCAACCCGCCGGCCAACCTGTTTTCTCGTGAGCGTTACCTACATTGATGCCATTCGCGAAGCGCAGCAGGTTCTGCTGCGGGACGATCCGCGCGTGTTTCTCTACGGTCAGGACATCGCCACCTTCGGCGGTGCCTTCAAAGCCACCAAGGGCCTGGCGGAGCAATTCCCCGGGCGGGTGTTTGACAGCCCGATCTCGGAAGACGCCATGATCGGCCTGGCCGTCGGTGCCGCCATCGAAGGCCTGCGCCCGATCGTGGAAATGCAGTTCGCGGACTTCTCGTCGATCGCCTTCAACCAGATCGTCAACCAGGCGGCGACCCATTTCTATCGGACCGGGATGCCCATCCCGATCACCGTGCGCCTGCCCTCCGGCGGCACCGCCGGCTCCGGTCCGTTCCACAGCCAAAGCATGGAGGGCATCTACGCCCAGTATCCCGGGCTGGTCGTGCTCACCCCGGCGACCGTTTCCGACGCCTATCACATGCTCATCGACGCGGTCGCCCTCGATGATCCGGTCATCTTCTGCGAGCACAAGTTCCTCTACCGCTGGCTCAAGGCCAAATCCATCAACGGCGACCACCTGCCCATCGGCCAGGCCCGCATCATCCGCCCCGGCAAACATGCCACCGTCGTCGCCTACAGCGCCATGGTCCATGAGGCGGTGCGCGCCGCCGACCACCTCCAGCACGACGGCTGGGAAATCGAAGTGGTCGATCTGCGCTCAATCAAGCCCCTCGACATCGACACCGTGCTCGCCTCGGTCGCACGCACCGGACGCCTGCTCGCCGTGGGCGAGGCGTTCCCCTGGGGCGGTGTCACCGCCGAAGTCGTGTCGCGCGTCACCGAGGAAGCCTTCCACCTGCTCGACGCTCCGCCGCAGCGCCTCAACGCCCGCGACACACCCATCCCCTACCACCCGCAGCTGTGGGCCGCCCACCGCCCGACCCCGGAGTCGATCTGCCAGGCACTGCGCAAACTGCTCACGTTCTAACTGGTATTCGTTTAGAATTTAGAATTTTCAATTTAGAATTTTCCCCTGATGCCCACCGTTCCCATCCTCATGCCCCAACTCGGCGAGTCCATCGCCGAGGCCACCGTCGTCCGTCTGGGTGTCGCGCCGGGCGATGTGGTCCATGCCGACCAGGAAATCATCGAGGTGGAAACCAACAAGGCGATCATGGGCGTGACCACCTTGTGCCACGGCGTGGTGGCTGAAATCCGCGTCCAGGAGGGTGTCTCCTACTCGGTGGGCACCTTGTTAGGGCTGCTCGAGGTTACCGCCGAAGAAGTCGCCCGCACCGGCGTGGACACCATGGAGTCCATTGAAGCCAAGCGCACCGCCACCCACCAAACGGCCAGCCCGGGCCGGGCTGAAGCGAACCTGCACTTTGCCATCAACGACCACGACGCCTACGAGGAAGCCCCGGCGGTGGTGCCCAACATCAAGGGCCTGCCGGTGCCAGCGGGCACCATGGGCGCCCATTACATTTCGCCACGGATGCGCGCACGGATGAATGATCTCGGCCTGCGCGAGGCCGACATTTCCGCCGTGGCGGGAACCGGTGCCGGCGGCCGCGTCACGGTCGAGGATCTGGAGCGCTTCCTCGCCTATCTCGAAGCCTGGCCCAGCACCCACGCCTCGCCGATGCGCTTGGCCGTGGCCGATGCCATGCGCCGCAGTTGGACTCGCCCGTTGGCCACCGTCGGCCTGCCCGCGATGCTCGACCGGGTCCTGGAACACCGCCGCAGCCACAGCCCGAAACCCGGGCTCACCCTCTATCTGTTGCGCGCCTTCGCCCTGGCCATCGCCGAAAATCCGACCACCGCGGGCTATCTGATTGGCGACAAGATCGTCCACCCGCGCTCGTTTGACATCGGCGTGGCGGTGCAAGTCGAGGACGGGGTGGTGGTTCCAGTGGTCCGCCAACTCGACCACAAACCGCTGCGTGAGCTCATCGGGGAATACGACGACCTGGTTGATCGCGCCCGCCGCCGCCGCCTCACCGAGGACGATTGCCGCGGCGGCATCGCCACCGTGACCAACTTTGGCACTTTCGGCCTGACCCTCGGCACCCCGATCCCGCTGCCCAACGAAACCCTCATCCTTGGCATCGGCGCAGGCGTCAGAAAACCGGTCTGGAGCAGCCAAATCGAAGTCTTCCTGCCCGCCGTCGTGGCCGACCTCTTCCTCACCTTCGACCACCGCGTCGTCGATGGCGGCGGGGCCGGCGTCCTGCTCGCCCGCGTCGCAGAACTCCTCCAGCATCCGGACTCGCTCTAACTCATCAGCCGCGCTGCCACCTCCAATGGGATACATAGATCCTATGGGACTCAGGTATCCCGTAGTGACTCTAAGATTCTCACCCACCCGCGCGTTCTCCCGGTGAACTCCCACCACTCCGACGCATCCGCCGCCATGCCACCGCCTCGAGACTTATTCATCGAGCAAGCCATGGTGGAGTTTGAATCGGCACTCATCGGATATGCCGCCAGCCTCCTTCACGATAGCGACCGCGCCCGCGACGTCGTCCAAGACACGTTTATCCGGCTCTGCCAGCAGGATCCGGCGCAAGTGCGCGACCACCTCAAGTCGTGGCTGTTCACCGTCTGCCGCAACCGCGCGCTCGACCTCCTGCGCAAAGACCAGCGCCTCCAACCGCTGGCCGATCACCATTGGAACTCCATGGCCGACCCCGGCCTCCAACCCGACGCCCAGGCCGCACTCGCCGACCGCCTGGCCCGCGTCATGCAACTGCTCGACCGGCTCACCGCCAATCAACGCGATGTCATCGTCCTCAAGTTCCAGCAAGGCCTCAGCTATCAGGAAATCCAACAAATCACGGGCCTCAGCTCAGGCAACATCGGCTTCCTCATCCACACCGGCCTCAAACAACTCCGCGCGCTGATGCAATGATGAGGAAAAGCAGAAAGCAGAAAGCTGAAAGGGCTTCGCGCTTTCCTTCCACCTGAATTTCAACTTTCAACTTTCAACTTTACCCCATGCCCCAGCACCCCGATGACCCCCGCCTCACCGCCTACCTGCTGGGCGAACTGTCGGCGGACGAGGCCGCAGCCATCGCCGAAGCGCTGGCCACGGACCCGGTATTGCGCGCGGAACTGGAGGAACTAACGCAACTGCAGCGCGATCTCACCGCGGCCTTGGCACCGGTGCCGCGCGCCCTGCGGCCCGCGCAGCGGGCCGCCGTCCGCCACGCCGCCCGCCAACGCTCTTGGCAACCCTGGCTCATGCCACTCGCCGCCGCCCTCACCCTGGCCGCCCTGATTTTCAGCAATCCAGCATCCCACTGGCAGAACTCCAGAGCGAGCCACCCCGCCGCCAAACCCGAGTCCACCGAGCCGCCGCAAGAACCCGCGACAAAGGCCACCGCCGCCCAGCCGTTAGCCAGGGCAGCAATCCCCGCCACGCCCGCCGCCGCTCTAGCCGCCGCCGGCTCCCCCACCCTGGAGTTGCCGGTCCAAGCCGGCCGGGCCGGCTTGGCACAAATCCGGGCCGCCATTCGCACCGCCCACCACCTGCCGGCCCGCGACAGCGTGCGACTGGAGGAGATCCTCAACAACTTCCCGCTCACTCCTCGCGGCTTGACCGCGGTCGCACGCAACCCCGCCAACCCCTGGCACCCGGATGACCGGGGCACCGGCGCGACGTCCCATGCCGCCACCCTCGCCACCGAAACCCTGGCCTGCCCGTGGAAACCCTCAGCCTCGCTGGTGCTCGTCACCCTCCGCGGCAACCCTTTCAGCGATTGCCAAATCCAGGCCGTGTTCCGCCCCAATCCCGCCAACATCCTCCGCTGCCGCCTGCTCGGCTTCGCCCCCGTCGCCGGCCAAACCCAGCGCCCCCAAGCTCGCCAACTCGCCGCCAAAACCAGCACCTCGCTCGTCCTCGAAGTCGAACCCTCAACCGCCGCGGGCGACCTCGGCGCGATCGAATGGTCGGTCAATGGCGAACCCGCCGCCACCGTCGCCATCGCCCGCCACGGCGACACCGAACCGTCCGACGACGCCCGCTTCGCCGCCCTGGTCTGCACCTTCGCCCAGTGGCTCGCCGGCGAATCCCCCGCCCTGATTGACTCGGATCTGCTCGCCGCCCTCGCCCGCGAATCCGCCACCACCACCCTGCCCGCCGACCGCGCGGACTTGCTCGAGCTCATCGACCAGGCGTTCCAGTTGTAATTCGGATTGCCTGACGGCGCGGCTCAAGTCCAGACTGCCGCCCGATGGATCCCTGCCTGCCGAAATGGTTTCGGTTCGCCAGCCGCGTGCTGCGCGATTTCTTCTGGCGCAATCACGGCCTGTTGCTCACCGGCGCGGTGGCATTCAACATGATGCTGTCGCTCATCCCGCTCTCCGCCGTGCTGATCGTGGTGGCCTCCAACTTCTTCGATCAGCGGCTGCTGATGGAATCGCTCACCACCGAGGTTTCCCTGATCGCGCCGGGCTTTGCCGCCACCCTCACCGAGGTGCTCACCGGCTTCCTGCAAAACCGCAACATCATCGGCTGGATCGGCCTGCTCGCCCTGCTCTTCATCAGCTCGATGGCCTTCCGGGTGCTCGAGGACTCCATCGCCATCATCTTCCACCGGCCATTGCCCACCCTCAAACGCAAGTTCTGGGTCTCCGCGCTTCTCCCCTATCTGTTCATCCTCATCGTCGCCGCCGGCCTCCTCCTGGTCACCGCCGCCATCGCCGTCATCGACGCCCAAAGCCAGATCCGCCACGCCTTTCCACTCCTCGATGCGATCCTCCACAACCACATCGGCCTCATCATCTATCTCTCCGGCGTGCTGGGCATGGTCCTGCTCTTCACGCTGTTCTACAAGATCATGCCAGTGGCCAAAGTCTCGTTCCGCCGCGCCCTGGCCGGCGGCCTCACCGCCGCCATCCTCTGGGAAATCACCCGCCACTTGTTAGTCGCGTACTACACCAAGGTCTCCATCGTCAACGTCCTCTACGGCTCGATGGCCACCATCATCATCGTGCTCTTCACCCTCGAAGCCGTGGCCCTGATCCTGCTGCTGGGTGCCCAGGTCATCGCCGACCTCCAGCGCAACGCCAACGCCGGAATCCCGTGGCACGAGGATCCCGGCGACGACTTCTAATTGACTTCCAGCTCGTCCTTGGTTGGCAGGGGCGCGAACGGCTGATGGGGTTCGGTTTGATACCAGAACCCGACCGACGAGATGTCGTCCTGCAACGGCAGGTAACGGCCGTTATCCCTCCAGCCCAGCGCCTGGATCGTCACCTTGAGATCCTGGTCAAAGCGAACCGGGTCGGTGATGTGCCAGCGGTAGAGGCCGAAGCGCTGGTTGGCATGATAGGTGCCATCGGGACGGATCACCTGGTGCAGCCCGGCATACGGCGTGCAGAACTCGGTGTATTGCCCCTTGCGGTCGAAGTTATACGATCCGCAGAAATAATCCTCGGTGCCCGTGCCGCAGATGGTCGGGAATTCCTTGTCGCCATCCATGAAAAACTTGATCTCGCCCTCACCCCACCAGCCGTTGTGGTTGACCTGCCACGCCAGATAGGTCCCGACATACTGGCCCTTGCCCTTGATCCGGTCGACAATGGCGTGAACCTCCTTGTATTTGAGCGGATTGCTGCGGTGGAACTGGGCGTGGAAGTAGGCGGCGTTCTTGGGAACCTCGGTCAGGCTGTAATCTATCTGGTAGTAGACCGTCATGTCCTTCTCGTCCATGTTCTGCATGGTGATCTTGCATTTCTTGCGGAACGGCATCTGCCAATAACAATTGAACGCGCTGCCGGGATTGACGCAGACCGGCAGCGATTGCAGCGGCGCGTATTCGCCCCAGCCCATGCCGAAGAAGTCGCCCACCGGGCATTCCACCGATGGCTCCTTCTCGTCGTCCCAGTAGAACCGCAGGATCGAATAGCGCCACTTGCCGGTGGGCGTCATCCAGATGTGATTGATGGCTCCCGAACCGGTGATCTCGGCGAGGGTGAAGGTGGTCCCCTTGGCGATTCGGATGAACGGATTGACTTTCCACCCCTGGCCGAGGTCGCGGGCGGCGTTCGAGGCCGAGCCCTCGCCGAGTTTCGCCATCCCGCCGCGGCCGTTTTCCCCGGTGAGGTTTTCCGGGCTGATCGAGCGGGTCTTCGCATCGGAAAGGAGATGCAGGTTGCCCAGCTGGTTCTGCAGGCCGTCGTAGCCGGCGGTTTGGGCGAATGACAAGCCGCTCACCAGCGGCAACGTGACAAGCAGTGCGAAGGATGTTCTCATATCGGTGGGTTAGGTTGCGGGCGTGGATGCGGCTACTATCAATAATACCGCCCGGCAACGGCGGGTCTATCATCGGGTTAACCCGCAGGCGATCCAAGGTGGCGCGGCCTCGATGAGGCCTCCGTCACAGTGTGGATCGAGTGTCGCGCCCCCGCGTGCGCTCGCCCGCTAGCGGGAGGCCCCCGACAGCCACAAATCACTGCGCGCAAAATGCTATCGTCTGGACTCGCTTGCGCCACTTCCCCAGAATGCACGTGAAGCAATAAACGCGTAGCCTTAGCGACTTCCTGCGGTGCCAGTCTGGCGATACCTGCAATCATGGCGTTGCCCCCGGCACGCAACCACACACATCACGATGATCACTAAAATCGACCACTTGGGAATCGCCGTCCGCTCGCTCGACGAAGCCATGGCCTACTACGAAAACGTGCTTGGCCTGACCTGCGAAGGACGGGAAGAAGTGGAGTCCCAAAAAGTACGCACCGCGTTTTTCGCCGCCGGCGACGTTCACATCGAACTGCTCGAACCGACCTCCGACGAGAGCCCGATTGCCAAGTTTCTCGAGAAGAACGGCCCGGGCATCCACCACATCGCGTTCGCCACCGATGACATCACCGGCCAACTCGCCCAAGCCAAGGACCAGGGCGCGCGCCTGATCCACGAGGTGCCCTTTGCCGGCGCCGGCGACAAGCTCGTCGCCTTCCTGCACCCGAAATCCACCTTCGGCGTGCTCACGGAGTTCTGCCAGCCAGCCCACTGATTTTCCGTTACTCCCAACCATTCACCTCACCATTCCACCATGCCAATCGACTCATCACTGCTGGAGGGGCTCAAGCTCCGCCGCGAAGAAGCCCTCATCGGAGGCGGCATCGACCGCATCGAAAAACGCCACGAAAAAGGCGTCCTGACCGCGCGCGAGCGCCTCGCCGTGTTCTTTGACGACGGCAACTTCATCGAGTTCGGGATGCACGCCCATCATTCGTGCACCAACTTCGGCCTCGAAAAACGCAAGATGCCCGGTGACGGCGTGGTCTGCGCCACCGGCGTGGCCGACGGCCGCCAAGTCGCCGCCTTCGCCCAGGATTTCACCGTCGGCGGCGGTGCCGTGGGTGCCATGCATGCCAAGAAAATCTGTGATTTGCTCGACTTCGCGATCAAGGCCGGCATTCCGGTCGTCGGCATCAACGATTCCGGCGGCGCCCGCATCCAGGAAGGCATCGAAGCCCTCGCCGGCTACGGCCAGATCTTCTTCCGCAACGTGCTCGCCTCCGGCGTCATCCCGCAGATCTCGATCATCGCCGGTCCCTGCGCCGGTGGCGCGGCCTACTCGCCCGCGCTCACCGACTTCATCATCATGACGCGCAAAAACGCCAACATGTTCATCTGCGGCCCGGACGTGATCCGCGCCGCCACCGGCCAGACCGCCTCGCTCGACCAATTCGCCAGCGCCGACGCGCACGCCCAGGTCAGCGGCAACATCCACCTCATCGCTGATGACGACACCCACGCCATCCAACTCGCCAAGAAACTGCTCGACTACCTGCCGTCGAACAACATGAGCGATCCGCCGCACAAGATGAGCCAAGTCATCGCGCTCACCGAAGATCCGGGCATGAACGACATCATTCCGCTCGACCCGAAATCGCCGCTCGACATGCAGTTGGTCATCGACCGCCTGATGGACCCCGGCAGCTGGTTTGAAATCATGCCGGACTTCGCCCCTAACATCCTCATCGGCTTCGCCAAACTCGAAGGCATGGTCATCGGCATCATCGCCAACCAACCGATGGTCAAGGCCGGCTGCATCGACATCGATGCCTCCGACAAGGCGGCGCGTTTCATCCGCGTCTGCAACATCTATTCGATCCCCGTCCTGTCGCTGGTGGACGTCCCGGGCTTCATGCCCGGCCTCGCCCAGGAACGCGGCGGCATCATCCGCCACGGCGCCAAAATGCTCTTCGCCTGGGCCTCGGGCACCGTGCCCAAAGTCACCCTCATCTGCCGCAAGGCCTACGGCGGGGCCTACATCGCGATGTGCCCCACCGACCTGGGTGCCGACTTCGTGTTCGCCTGGCCCACCGCCGAAATCGCGGTCATGGGCGCCCAGGGCGCGATGAAGGTGCTCTACAAAAAGGAACTCGAGGAAGCGTCCGACCCGGAAGCCCTGGAAAAGGAACTGCGCGCCGCCTACACCGAGAAATTCGCCTCTCCCTATCAGGCCGCCAGCAACGGCATGATCACCGATGTCATCGATCCCGCCGTCTCCCGCAGCACCTTGGCGCTCGCCTTCCGCGGCATCATGGGCAAGCATGAATCCCGTCCGCCCAAGAAACACGGCAATATCCCACTCTAACACCACCCCATGCACCTGACTTCCTTCCTGGCTGATCAATGCGGCGCCGCCGCCCTTGATTGGATGCTACGCGCCTTCGGCGTCGCGGCGATTGTCTGGGCCTTTTTCAAGGGCCTGAAATCGCTCGTCGCCAAACCGGCCGCGGCGCTTGCGCCGCAGCCCGCGGCGCTTGCGCCGCAGCCCGCAGCGGTCCTGCCGCAACCCGCGGCTCCCGCCGCCACGGTGGCCAAAGCCCCGGCACCGGCCCAACCCGAGGGCCTCACCCCGGAAATCATCGCCATCATCGCCGCTGCAGTCACCAGCGTTCTGGGCTCCGCCCACCGCATCGTGTCCATCAAGAGCCAAAATTCCCACTGGGAAAAAGCCGGCCGCCAATCCGTTCTCACCTCACACCGCATCCGCTAATCCCACCACACCATGGAACATCTTCGCATCACCGTTGCCGGCAAAGCTTACGACGTCGTCGTTGAAAAACTCGACTCCTCCGACACCGCCACCCCTGTCGCCCCCGTCCAGGTGCGCAGTGCCGCACCCGCCGCCGCCCGCCCCGCTCCATCTGCTCCCAAGCCCGTCGCCGCGGGCAGTGGCGACGCCACCAGCCCCTTGGCCGGCATCGTCCAGGCCATCGCTCTTGAAGTCGGCGCCCCGGTCAACGAAGGGGATCTGGTCATCACCCTCGAGGCCATGAAAATGTACACCGCCATCAACGCGCCCACCAGCGGCACGATCAAGGCCATCCTGGTCAAGGTCGGCGACGCCGTCGATGAAGGTCAGGTGCTCTACACGATCGGCTGATCCCGGCCGACTCCCTAACCACCACCTCGCCGGTCGCGCGGCCCCGTCCGTGGCGCGCCCGTCCGGCACTGCCTCCATGCTTTCATGAACAGTCCATATCCCACCCTTACCGCCGACGAGGCCGCCGCGCTCATTCTCCACGACCAGGTCATCGGCTTCAGCGGGTTCACCCCCGCCGGTGCCGCCAAGGTCATCCCCACCGCCATTGCCCGCAAGGCCATCGCCGAGCACGACGCCGGCCGCGAGTTCAAGGTCGGCGTCATCACCGGCGCATCCACCGGCCCCTCGCTCGACGGCGAGCTCGCCAAGGCCGAGGCCATCAAGTTCCGCACCCCCTATCAGTCTAACAAGGATTTGCGCGCCAGCATCAACGCCGGCAAGACGCATTTCTTCGACCTGCATCTCTCGATGCTGCCGCAATACGTCCGCTATGGCTTCCTCGGCCAGGTCGACTGGGCCATCGTCGAGGCGGCGGATGTTTCCATCGACGGCAAGATCCTGCTCACCACCAGCGTCGGGGCCTCCCCCACCTTCCTCACCCAGGCCAAGCACATCCTCATCGAGATCAACAAGCGCCATCCCAAGGAGCTGCTCGGCTTCCACGACATCTACGAGCCGCAGTCCCCGCCCAACCGCCGCCCGATCCCGATCTGCAACGCCGAAGACCGCATCGGCACCCAGCGCGTCTGGGTCGATCCCAAAAAAATCGTCGGCATCGTCGAGTCCAACCACGAGGATGAAGTCAAGGAATTCACCCCGGTGACCGATGTCACCACCCGCATCGGCCAGAACGTCGCCGAATTCCTCGCCGCCGAACTGCGCTGCGGCCACATCCCCAAAGGTTTCCTGCCGATCCAGTCCGGCGTCGGCAATGTCGCCAACGCGGTGCTCGGCGCCATGGGCGATCACCCGGAAATCCCCCGCTTTCAGATGTATACCGAAGTGATTCAGGATTCGGTCATCGAGCTCATCAAACGCGACCGCTGCAGTTTCGTGAGCGGCACTTCGCTCACCGTTAGCAACGCGGTGCTGCAGGACGTCTATGACAACCTGGAGAGCTACCGCGGCCGGATGCTGCTGCGCCCGCAGGAAATCGCCAACAATCCGGAGATCGTGCGGCGCCTGGGCATCGTTTCCATCAACACCGCGCTCGAGGCCGACATCTTCGGCAACATCAACAGCACCCACGTGCTCGGCCAGAAAATGATGAACGGCATCGGCGGCTCCGGGGACTTCACCCGCAACGCCTATATCTCGATCTTCACCTGCCCGTCCACCGCCAAGGGCGGCAGCATCTCGGCGATCGTGCCGATGTGCTCGCACATGGACCACAGTGAACACTCGGTGCAGGTGCTCATCACCGAACACGGCATCGCCGACCTGCGCGGCAAGGACCCCCGCCAGCGCGCCCACACCATCATCAGCAACTGCGTGGACCCTTCCTACCGCGATCTGCTCTGGACCTACTTCCAACTCACCGAAAACGGCCACACCCCGCAATCGTTCCGGTCCGCCTTCGCGTTCCATGAGGCGTTCCTGGAAACCGGCGACATGCACCAGACCACCTTCTGAGACGACTCAAGGAGTGATGGCAGCCCGCCATCACTCTGCTTCCAACCATTCCACACCATGAGCAAGCACACGCAAGCAGAACGCTTGCTGACGGATTTCCCCGCGCACAGCTACGAACAGTGGCACCAAGCCGCGGAGGCACTTCTCAAAGGCGCTAACTTCGAGCAGCGCCTTGTCAGCAAAACCTACGAAAACATCACCATCCAGCCGATCTATCGGCGCGAGGACATCGCCAACCTGCCCCACCGCCAACACCTGCCCGGCACGGACTCGCTGGTGCGCGGCAGCCACCCGCAGGGATTCCTCAAAACCGGCTGGGATGTCTCCCAGGAACTCCTGGCCGCCACCCCCGCCGAGCTCAACCGGCTCGCCCATGAAGGACTCAACGGCGGCCAGAGCGAACTGAATATCGCCGTCGGCTGCGGCCAAGCCGAGTGCTGCAAAGGCGGCGTCACCCTCAATTCCGCCGCCGAAGTGACCACCGCCCTCGCCGGGGTGGCCGTGGACTCGATCGCCAGCTACTGGCAATCCGGGCCCGCCAGCGTGCCGGTGGCCGCCTTGGTCATCGCCGGGGCCGAACAACTCGGCGTCCCCGCCGCCCAGCTGCGCGGCGGCTTCGAGAACGACCCGCTCGGCGAACTCGTCGTCAAGGGCAAGCTCCGCCACCCGCTCACGACCCGCTTCGACCACATGGCCGCGCTAACCGACTATGCCGCGAAGCACGCACCCAAGCTGCGCACCATCGCGATCAAGGGCGACGTCTATCACAATGCGGGTGCCACCGCCACCCAGGAACTGGGTTACGTCATCGCCACCCTGGTCTGTTATATCGAGGAGATGAAAGCCCGCGGCCTCTCGCCCGCGGCCGTCCTGCCGCGCGTGCGCATCCGCCTCGCTGTCGGTTCGGACTATTTCATGGAGATCGCCAAGATCCGCGCCGCCCGCTGGCTGTGGAGCAAGGTCGCCGCCTCCTACGGGGTGCCTAACGCCCCGGTCCACGTTCACGCCTGCACCTCGAAGTGGAACAAGACCACCTACGACGCCCATACCAACATGCTGCGCGTCACCGCGGAGGCGTTTGCCGCCGTTGTCGGTGGTGTTGACAGCCTGCACATCGGCCCCTACGACGAGATCGCCGGCCACTCCGACGAGTTCTCGCGCCGCATCGCCCGCAACGTCCACATCATCCTGCGCGAGGAGTGCGGGCTCGACCACGTGATCGACCCGGCCGGCGGATCCACCTACATCGAGTGGCTCACCGACCAAATCGCCGCCAAAAGCTGGGAGATCTTCCAAGGCATCGAAGCACAGGGCGGCATGCTCGCCGGCCTCGAAAACGGCTCGGTCCAACAGTCGGTCGAGGCGGTCTGCAAGGCCAAGCTCCAGAACATCCGCCGCCGCAAGGACAAGATCATCGGAACGAACATGTATCCCGACCTCAAGGGCAAAAAGCTCGCGGTGCTCACCCCGGAATGCAAGTCCGCCCAGGCCCCAGCCTCCGCGCCACCCGCTCCAGCGCCCGCCCAGGTCACCGCCTCCGCCGACGCCACGATGGTCGAACAAGCCATCGCCGCCGCCCTCAAGGGTGCCACCCGCATGGCGCTGGCCATCGCCACCGGCCTAACCAACACCGATGGCGCCCCGTCCGTCACCCCCCTGCCGGCGCGCCGCGCCGCCGAGGAATACGAAGCCCTGCGCGATGCCTCAGCCGCCTTCGCCGAAAAAACCGGGGCCGCCCCGGCGATCCTGCAATTGAACATCGGCCCGTCCGGCCGCTACCGCCTGCGCGCCGACTGGACCGCCTCGTTCTTCGAGGCCGCCGGTTTCGCCATCGACGGCAGCCGTGATTTTGCCACCGCCGCCGAAGCCGTGGCCGCCCTCGCCGCCAGCCCGGCGACCATCGCGGTCATCACCTCGGACGACGCCACCTACCAGGAAACTGTCGCCCCGCTCGCCACCGCCATCAAGGCGGCCCGGCCCGGCGTCACCCTGTTGGTCGCGGGCGCCCCCGGCGACCACGAGGCCGCCTGGCGCGCCGCCGGCGTCGATGACTTCGTCAACGTCCGCAGCAACAACTACGAACTCAACCACACGCTCCTCGCCAAGGCGGGGGTCATCTAACTAAAAAGACACAAGACTTCAAGACACAAGACGCAAGACAAGACCACTCGCACGATCTCGTCCCTATAACTCTCCATTTCATGACTTCTCTCCTCATCACACGTCTCACCGGTCCAAGCCCGCGCCGTCCCATGCTGGCTCTGCTCTTGTGTCTTGTGTCTTGAAGTCTTGCGTCTACCCCATTTCAGTTTCTACCACCATGAGCCGTCCCAACTTCGCTGAGATTCCCTACACCGCCACGCCGCCCACCACCGGTTACGACCAGTGGTGCCAAGCGCTCGAAAACGAGCATGGTCAACCCATCGGCTCGATCGTGTGGAACACCATGGAAAAAATCCCGGTCAAGCCGCTCTACACCGAAGACGACATCGACGGCCTGGAGCACCTGCAGTATCAGGCCGGCATTGCTCCCTTCCTGCGCGGCCCCTACGCCACGATGTATTGCTTCCAACCGTGGACGATCCGCCAATACGCCGGGTTCTCCACCGCCGAGGAATCCAACGCCTTCTATCGGCGCAACCTCGCCGCCGGCCAGAAGGGCCTGTCCGTCGCCTTCGACCTCGCCACCCACCGCGGCTATGACTCGGACCACCCGCGCGTCGTGGGCGATGTCGGCAAGGCGGGCGTCGCCATCGACTCGATCCTCGACATGAAGGTGCTCTTCGACAGCATCCCGCTGGACAAGGTTTCGGTGTCGATGACCATGAACGGCGCGGTGCTGCCGATCCTCGCGTTCTACATCGTCACCGCCCTCGAGCAGGGCGCCACCCTGGAACAACTCGCCGGCACCATCCAGAACGACATCCTCAAGGAATACATGGTGCGCAACACCTATATCTATCCGCCAGGCCCGTCGATGAAGATCATCGCCGACATCTTCGAGTTCACCTCGCAGAAGATGCCCAAGTTCAACTCGATCTCGATCTCGGGCTATCACATGCAGGAAGCCGGCGCCACCGCCGACCTTGAAATGGCCTACACCCTGGCCGACGGCTGGGAATACCTCCGCACCGGCATCGCCGCGGGCATCGACATCGACGCCTTCGCGCCGCGCCTGTCGTTCTTCTGGGCGCAGGGCAAGAACCACTTCATGGAAGTGGCCAAGATGCGCGCCGCGCGCGTGCTGTGGGCCAAGATCGTCAAGACCTTCAACCCGAAAAACCCCAAGTCGCTGGCCCTGCGCACCCACTCGCAGACGTCGGGCTGGAGCCTAACCGAACAGGACCCGTTCAACAACATCTCGCGCACCTGCATCGAGGCCATGGCCGCCACCCTCGGCCACACCCAGTCGCTGCACACCAACGCCCTCGACGAGGCGATCGCGCTGCCCACCGACTTCTCGGCCCGGATCGCGCGCAACACCCAGATTTTCCTCCAGGATGAGACCTCGATTTGCCGGGTGATCGACCCGTGGGGCGGCTCGTACTACCTGGAAGCCCTCACCCACGAGCTCATCCACCGCGCGTGGGGCCACATCATGGAAGCTGCCGAACTCGGCGGAATGTCCAAGGCCGTCGAGGCCGGCATCCCCAAGATGCGCATCGAGGAAGCGTCCGCCAGACGCCAGGCGCGCATCGACTCCGGCGAGGAAACCATCGTCGGCGTCAACAAATACCGCCTCGCCCAGGAAGCTCCCATCGACATCCTCGACGTCGACAACACCGCGGTGCGCATCTCCCAGATCGAACGCCTCAACAAACTCCGCGCCGAACGCGACGAGCCGAAATGCCAGGCCACCCTCAAAGCCCTGACCGATTGCGCCGGCGGCGGCGAAGGCAACCTGCTGGCCCTCGCCATCGAGTGCGCCCAGGCCCGCGCCTCGCTCGGTGAAATCTCCGACGCGATGGAAGTCCACTTCGGCCGCTACAAGGCGGTCATCCGCTCGATCTCCGGCGTCTATGGCAAGGAATTCAGCAATCAAGGCGATATGAAGGACATCCCCGACCTCATCCAACAATTCGAAGCCGCCGAAGGCCGCCGCCCGCGCATCATGATCGCCAAAATGGGCCAGGACGGCCACGATCGCGGTGCCAAAGTGGTTTCAACCGCCTACGCCGACATGGGCTTCGACGTCGATATCGGTCCGCTGTTCCAAACCCCCGAGGAAACCGCCAGGCAAGCCGTCGAAAACGACGTCCATATCGTCGCCATGAGCTCGCTGGCCGCCGGCCACAAAACCCTGCTGCCACAGCTCATCGCCGAACTCAAAAAACTCGGCCGCGACGACATCATGGTGGTCTGCGGTGGCGTCATCCCCGCCCAGGACTACGACTTCCTCTATCAAAACGGTGCCGCCGCCATCTTCGGCCCCGGCACCGTCATCCCCGACTCCGCCCGCAAGATTCTCCACCTGCTGCTTGAGCAGGCTGCGGACTGATAGAATGCAGCGGCGGTCGCCGACCGCCGCTACAAACCGGACCGCGAGGCTCCAGACTCGCCCGCGCAGCGTGTTGTGCAGGATCACTGACCCAAGGCCACTCCTCATTGGCTACCTACTGGCCGTAGCGACAGAACGCCGCCACCACGGCCAGCCGCCGGAACGCGGCAGCCACATTGCGCAGTGAGGTTGATTGCAACACGCGGGAGGCCGCCCGATCGCATTCTGACGAATGCGCCTACGGCTGAATCCGCGCTGGACTTTACCTAAAGGCAGGCCAACTTGGGTAAGACTTTGTCATGGCTACGATTCGCAAAATCACCCTCAAGGACATCGCGGAGCAAACCGGGCTCACCCGGATGGCGGTCTCGCTCGCGCTGCGCAACAAACCGGGCGTCTCCGCCACCACGCGGGAGAAGGTCATGCAGGTGGCGACCCGCCTCGGGTATGAACCGGATCCCGAAGTCTCCAACCTGATGGCGCGGATCCGGTCGACCCGCCCGGCAGAGAACAAGGCGTGCATTGCCTTGCTCTCGTCGACCCCGGCAGGTGCCGCGGACTCCACCTCCATCACCGAGCGCAAATACATGGAAGGGGTCATCGAGCGCGCCCGGCTTTATGGCTACCGGGTCGAGGAATTCGGCATCCAAGACCAGGGCATGACGCCGGAACGGGTTGGCTCGATCCTGTGGAGCCGGGGCATCGAGGGCGTCATCCTGCGCCCGCTGCAATACGGCTTGTCGGGCGGCAAGTCGCGCACGATCCGCTTTGATTTCGAGCGCTTTGCCTCGGTGGCCATCAGTGAGACCATCGTGACCCCGGATTTGGACCGCTCGCTGCACGATCAATACACCGCCATGATCATCGCGATCACCGAACTCACGCGCCTGAACTATCAAAACATCGGCTTGGTCCTCGCCGAGGATTTGCATCTGCGGGTCAATGGCCGCTGGACGGCGGCTTTCCTGCAATACTTTTACTCGCCGCACGCCAAGCACGCCACTCCGCCGCTGATTCTGGACGGCTTCCGCCCGAAGGAATTCAGCCGCTGGTTCAACCGCCACCGCCCGGATGCCCTCGTCAGCGTGGACCGCTTCGGGTTGCGCCTGGCTCAAGACTGCGGCTTGAATATCCCCGGCGACGTGGGATATGCCACTTTGGATCTCGACGAGCTCGTACCGGAATATGCGGGCATGTCGGGCATCGACCAGAATTCCCACTTGGTCGGGGCCGCGGCCGTCGACATGCTGGTGGTCTCGATGCAGCGCAAACAACGCGGCATCCCGGTGCACCCGGTGCGCGTCGAAGTCGAGGGAATCTGGCACGCGGGCACCAGCACCCTGCGCCAGCACCACACCAGTGAGCGCACGGCACCCGCCGGCTTTAGGTAAAGGTGGGGCCACCCTTGCGAAGCGATCCAAGTGCGGCTCCATTGGTTCCATCTTAACGGGTGAACGACGGGCCAGAGGGCACGCATCGCCATCCGCCAACCCAGTAGCAAATCCAGTCATGAAACATCACAGCGGACTTTGGAGCACCTGCCTGTTAGCCACCGTCTTGGCGGCAGGCGGGCTCTGCGCGGCCGAAAATTATCAGGCGTCACTCCAGGCGGGCGACGCGCAACGGCAGAGCCAACATCCGGACGCGGCGCTGACGGAATATGAGGCCGCCCTCGGGCAGGCCGCCACCGACACCGAACGAGCGCTGGCCATGGGTAAAAAGGGCTATGTGCTGGCCTTTGACCGGAAGGATTATCCGGCCGCCCGCGCGCTGGTGCTACAAGCCTTGGCGCTGGAGAACACCGCGCCGGTGGCGCAAGTCACCGCGCTCCAGGTCATGGCCGAGTGCCAGATGAAGGCAGACAAAAACTACGCGGCGGCAACCACCACGCTGGAAAAGGCCGGCCAACTCGCGGGCGTGGACTGGGCCCAACCCATGATCGCCCTGTCACTGGGTGACTGCCGGCGCTTTGCCGGACAGTTCGACCAGGCCATGGCCTCCTACCAGCGGATTGTCGACATGCCCGATGCGGACGCGACGATCAAGGCGATCGCCCATCTCAACCAGGGACTCACCTGGCAGTATGACCGCCAGGATTTCGCCAAGGCCAAGCTGGCCTATGCCGCCGCGCTGGCGCTCAAGCCCGATCTGAAGGCGGAGGTCGACGGCCACCTGGCGCGGATGTCCGCCACGGCCAACCCGTGAGCCGACGCCTCCTAATGGATCATTGCGATCATCCGCCATCATGAAAACCGCGACTGCATGCCTAACCCTGCTGGCCGCCACGTTGCTAGTTTCCTGCAACGATAAGCAGGCGGACTCCGCCAGACCCGCCGCGCATGTTAGAGAGACCGGCAAGGTGCTGCTCGTCCACTACATGCCGTGGTATGAAGCGCCGTCGATGCGCGGGAAATGGGGCAGCCATTGGACCGGCCACCAGTCCGAGCACCAACCCGGGCGCACAGGCAGCAACGGCCTGCCCGACATCTGGTCGAATTACCATCCATTGATCGGGCCGTATGACTCGACCGACCCCGACGTGCTGGAGTGCCACCTGCTGCAGATGAAACTCGCGGGCATCGACGGGGTGATCGCCGATTGGTATGGAATCAGCCAGACCGCCGATTACCCGTCCATCCATCTGGGCAGCCGCGCGCTGTTCGATGCGGCGGGGCGCTTCGGCATGAAGTTCGCGGCCTGCTATGAGGACCGCTCGGTGGAATACCTGTTGAAACTCAAGCAACTGCAACCCGACCAGGTCGCCCAGCACTTGGCCGGCAACACCCAATGGATGCAAACGAATTGGTTTGCCTACCCGCAATATTTCAGGGTCATGGGCCGCCCCTTGCTGCTGAATTTCGGCCCGATCCAAGTCCGCGACGCCGCCGCCTGGCAGCGCGCGTTCGCGGCCTTGCCCGAGCGCCCGGCGTTCTACGCCCTCCACCACCTGTGGAAGGGCGTGGGTGCCGATGGCGGCTTCACCTGGGTCCACCAGAACGCCTGGGACGGCAACCCGGATAGCGCGACGGTCCGGCAACGCCTGCATGCCACCTACTCCGCCATGTCAAAAAACCCCAATCAGGTGATTGTGTCGGCAGTGCCCGGGTTCCACGATGTCTATGAACACAGCCTGCCGGGCCTCGACTATCGTGACGGGGCGACGCTGCGCGACTCACTGCAAGTCTGCATGCAGGGGCCGTGGCCGATCATCCAGTTGGTCACTTGGAACGACTACGGCGAGGGCACCATGATCGAGCCGACCCATGAGTTCGGCTACCGGTTTCTCGAGACCATCCAGCAGGCGCGCCGCGACGAGGCTGCCGGTGAGTTTGCCTTCACCGCGGACGACCTGCGCCTGCCCGCCCTGCTGTTAGCGCGGCGCAAGGCGGCGGGAGCCACCCGCGAATCGTCGGATCAAATCTCGCAACTCTTGAACCAGGGGTCGTGCCAGCAGGCCCGGCAACTCCTGCAAGCCGCAAACCACACCCACTGAACCGCGACCTATGAACACCATCATGCCGCAGAATCTCCCAGGCAAACCAGGGCGAGCCGGCCCACCTCGGGGCAGGCACGGCTTCACCCTGGTGGAACTCTTGATTGTCATTTCAATCGTGGCGGTGCTCGCCGCGCTTTCCTTCATGCTCGCACCGCGGATGCGCCGCGCCGCGCTGACCGCAACGTCCATCGGCAACATGCGCCAAATCCACGTGATGATGATGCAATACACCGGCGAGCACAACGGCCAGTATCCGATGTCCGTTTACCAGGATGAGGCGGGCTCACCGTGCTGGCGGCGCAAAATCTGGGAAAGCATGTATGGCGCCTTCGAGGGCTCGCCACCGCAGGTGATGAGCAGCATGCAATCCTCGGCGTATAGCCGCGTGATGTGGTGCCCGCTGATGGTCAGCCTCTACGGCCAGGACCAGAATCCCGAAGGCCGCGGCAGCTACACCTTAAACCGCTTCTTCATGCCGCCCGCCTGGGGCGGCGGCATCCGGCGGCTCGAGGGACCGGAGGTCGTGGGACGGCGCGAACCCTACATCGTGGCGGGAACCTTATACAAGGACGACAAACGCTTCGGCACGTTCTATCACCTCGATTCCTCGAGATTCCCCTACGACACCTACTGGTCGAACATGAATTATGCCTACGGTGCCAGCGGCGGCCAGGCCTTGGGACTCTTCATCGACGGCCATGTCGATTCGATTGCCAAGCAGGCCGGCATGGCCCTGGACCCGCTGCTCAAGGATCCCGCCAAATTGGAATAGCCGCCGACTTTACGTATAGCATGGAATCATTGGCGTTCCCCGAAAATTTGGCGATGTTGGGAAAGTTTTACAACCCACACCCCACCAACCCACAGCATTATGAAATCAAAACAGCCGTCCAATGGAACAATTTTCGGCGGGCTCATCCTCCTGGTCCTGAGTAGCGCAACCTTAGTTCAGGGCCAGGCCGTGCTGGTGGATTTCGGCAACGCGAGCAGTTTCCGCGGTGCCACCCAGACCGGCGCGGATGCCAACGGCAACTACTGGACGAGCATTTATTCGGGTGCCTATTACTCGAACCTGGCGGATCTTTCCAGCAGCGCCACCACCTGGGGAATCGGGTTCAACGCTTCCACCGGACTCAATACCGACAGCTACAACGGTCCGTCCGGCGGTGTGGATAACAGTATCCCAGGAGATCCCACCAATCCGCCCAGCCAGGCGTTCATTAACCAGGCCAACATCAATGCCGCGGCCTTGGGCATTCTCGGCGGCTCCAAGGCGGCCGCCTTTGACTATTACACTGCGACGGATGGACGCTTCGTGGTCCAGGGCCTGAATTCCAACGAGACCTACAACCTGAGCTTCTTCGGATCGCACAAATACAGCGCGGTCAACACCACCGACTACGGGGTCTATACGGACAGCACCTATGCCACCGCAGTAAGCTCCACCACTTTGAATGTGGGGATTGGTGGTGCCAACAACACCAGCACGGTGGCGACCCTCGCCAACCTAACAGCACAGGCCGGCAACCAGATTTTTGTGCGCTTCGGAGCCAGCGGGTTCACCGCCAATGGCTATCTCAACGAACTGGCGATTGTCGGGTTCGTGCCCTACACCGCCGGCGGGAGCGTCACGCTCAGCGCCGCGAAAACCTACCCCGGCAACACGATCCTGGGCAACTCGACCACCGTCGATGCCAACTTCGCCGGCGCACTGGGCGGCGGCACGTCGGCGCTGGAACTCGGTGCAGGTGGAGGAGTGCTGAATCTAGCAGCTAATCAAAGCGTGGCCGCGCTGATCGGCGCGGGCAACCTCGCCCTGACCACCGGCAGCAACACGCTCACCCTCGTCGGCGCGACCACCGCCACCTTCAATGTGGGCGGCGGGGCCGTGGCGGCCAATGATTACACCGGGATTCTATCGGGCAGCGGGCTGATCAGCAAGACCGGCACCGGCAGCCAGACCCTCTCCGGTGCCAACACCTTCAGCGGCACCTTCAGGGTCAGCGCGGGCACGCTCAACCTCAACAACGTCAACGCGCTGCCATCCGCGACCCTGGACACCAGCTATGGGGGAACCGGAACCATCACCTTCGCCGTCGCGGGAACCAACACCTACAACGTGGCGGGCCTGGTCGGCAACCGCCCCGTCGATCTCGGTGGCAACACGCTGGAAGTGACCGCCAACACTCCCTGTTTTTATGATGGTGGCGTCGGCGGCGGCGGATCACTGATCAAATCCGGCGCGGCCACCGTGACGCTGCGCGGCACCAATACCTTGACCGGATCCCTCACCATTGCGGCGGGCACCCTGCAGATCTCCGACGACGGCCCCGCGGGCGGCGGCACGATCGGCACCACCAGCGGCATCACCAACAACGGCGGACTGGCATACTTCCTGACCAACAACGCCCGCACCTACGCCAACTCGATCAGCGGCAGCGGCTGGCTGACCAAAACCGGCACCAACACCCTCACCCTCTCAGGGATCAACAGCTACACCGGCGACACCACCGTCAACGGCGGCACACTGGTCCTGGCCGATGCCGCCCAGCTCAAGTTCAAGCCGACCACCAACCACCTCACCAACTCGATCCACGGCACCGCCACCGTGGCGCTCGACGGGGTGTTCAATGTCGATCTAACCGGCGCGGCCATCGCCGATGGCAACAGCTGGGTTTTGGTCAACGTCACCACGCTCAGCGAATCCTTCGGCACCACCTTCCGTGTGGATGGATTCAGCAAGGGCTCCCATGTCTGGACCAAGGTCGACGGCGCTAACACCTGGACCTTCACCGAGGCCACCGGCGTGCTCAGCCTGGCGGTGGCCAGCACGGCCAACTACGCGTCATGGGCGATCGACAATGGCATCACCGGCCAACCCGCTGAGGGCGACTACGACCACGACGGCCTGACCAACCTCACCGAGTACGCGCTCGGGCTGGACCCTAAAGTTTCCAGCCAACCGGTCGGCGCGGTGAGCAACGGCGGCAAGACGATCACCTTCACCAAGGGCCTCGCCGCCAAAACCAACCTCGACGTGAGCTACGCCATCGAAACCTCCACTGACCTCGGCATCAGCCCGAACCCATGGACCGTCGCCACGTCACCGGTCATGAGCGAGACGGCCGACACCATCGCCATCACCTTCCCGGACGGCCCGCTGAGGAACTTCGCCCGCCTCAAAGTCACCCAGCCCTAACCGCAGCTGCGCCGCCAGTTCCAAACCACAACCCAACAGAACCGTAGCCCGCACCATGAAGCCCTCCTTCAGAACCATCGGCCCGGGCGCTTGCGTCCTTGCGCTGAGCCTGCTGCCCCCCCTCCATGCGGAAACCGTCTTGATCGATTTCGGCAATGCCAGCAGCTACCGCGGAGCAAGCCAGACCGGAGCGGATGCCAACGGCTATTCGTGGACCAGCATTTATTCGGGGGCTTATTACTCGTCGCTGGTGGATCTTGCCAACAACGCCACCACCCTGGGGATCGGGTTCTCCGCCTCCACCGGACTCGGGACCGACAGCTACAACGGGCCTTCCGGCGCTACGAGCATTCCACCAGCTCAGGCGGAAATTGATGCCGCAAACATCAACGCTTCCTCCTTGGGCATTCTCGGCGGCTCCAAGGCGGCGGCTTTCGACTTTTACAACGCGAAGGATGGCCGCTTCGTAGTCCAAGGCCTGAATGTGAACGAAACGTACAACCTAACGTTTTTTGGCTCGAAGAAATACACCGCCGGCACCAGCACCACTGACTACGGAGTCTATACGGACAGCACCTACGCCACCGCAGTCGGATCCACCAGTCTGAGCGTCGGGGTGGTTGCCAGCGGAACCAACAACACCGGCACGACCGCCACCATCGCCGGACTCACACCGCAGACGTCCAACACGCTTTATGTGCGGTTCGGCGCCAGCGCTTACACCGCGAACGGATACCTCAACGAGATGTCGATTGTGGGCTATGTGCCCTACACCGACGGCACCACCCACACCCTGGGTTCAGCCAAGAGCTACCCTGGCAACACGCTCCTTGGCGGCACCACCACGGTGAACGCCAACATCGCCGGCGCACTGGGCGGCGGCACTTCGGCACTCCAAATGGAGGCCGGGGGCGGGACTATCGCGCTTGGCGCGGACCAGACGGTTCTCTCGCTCATCGGCTCGGGAAATCTCGCTCTGAGCACCAGCGCCAACACCCTCACGATCAACACCGGCGGCTCCACCACCTTCAGCGTGCTCGCGGGCTCCAACGGCTCCACCGTGACCAATGACTACGCCGGCATCCTCTCGGGCAGCGGCACCATCAGCAAGACCGGCAGCGGCACCCAGATTCTATCGGGTGCCAACACCTTCAGCGGTTCCGTCCAGACCAGCGCCGGCACGCTCTCTCTCAACAACGTCAATGCCCTGCAAAACGCCAAACTCGACACCCTCTATACCGGGACCGGCTCGGTGGCATTCGGCATTGCCGGAACCAACACCTACAACCTGGGCGGCCTGGCAGGCAACAAGGCCATCGCCCTGGCAACGAACTCCCTGAACGTGTCCACCGCCACTGGTGCCACCGTCTATGACGGCGCCTTGGGCGGCAGCGGATCGCTGACAAAATCCGGTGCCAACACGCTCACCCTGCGCGGCAATAACAGTTTCACCGGCGCGGTCACCATTTCGGCGGGCACCCTGCAGATTTCCGACGACGGCCCCGCGGGCGGCGGCACCATCGGCAGCACCAGCGGCATCACCAATAACTCGCTGCTCGTTTACAACCTGACAGTCAACGACCGGACCTACGCCAACGCGATCAGCGGCACCGGGACGCTCACCAAGACCGGGGGCAAATCCCTGACCTTGTCCGGAACTAACAGCTACACCGGCGCCACCACCATCTCCGGCGGCAAGCTCGCGGTCAATGGCAGCACCAACGCCGCCAGCGCGTTCACCGTTCAGACGGGCGGAACCCTCGGCGGCTCCGGAGCCATCGGCGGCACGGTCGGCGTGCAGAGCGGCGGCCACTTCGCACCGGGCAACAGCATCAGCGCCACCTTCGCCACCGGCGCCCTCACGCTGGCCAGCGGATCCTTCACCGACATCGAGCTCGGCACCGCCGGCACAAGCCACGCGGCACCGGGCACCTCGGACCGCACCGCCGTGAGCGGCAGCCTGGTCCTAGGCGGCACGCTCAACGTGACCAATAATGCCGGAGCCAACGGCGATGGCAGCATCGGTGCCGGATCCTACCAGATCTTCACCCAGACCGGAACCCCCACCGGATCATTCGCGTCGGTCGTCAACGTCGCCGGCTACCACGCCAAGGTGGACACCACCACCAGCGGCAGCATCTATCTGGACAACTATGCCCTCGCCACGGCCGGCACGATCGCCGCCCAGGATCTCGGCAAGGCCCGCGTCGGAGGCTCCTTCAGCAACAGCGGCTCACTGGGCATCTCGAATGCCACGGCGTCTAACAGCGGCTTCAGCGAAGGGCTCAACGCCACCCAAGGCACCGTCAGCGGTGGCGTCATCGCCGGTGGATCGAACGTCAGCAACCTGGCAGGCGCATCCAGCAGCACCTCGCTCACGGTGGGCTTCAGCACGGGCACCTCCGGAGCCAAGAGCGGCAGCACCACGATCCATTTTGCATCGAGCGGAAGCACCAGCGGCTACTCGGACAGTGCCATCGGCAGCCAAACCGTCGGGGTCACGGGCAACGTCTATGATTACGCCCAGGCGGTGTTCTCGCTGGCATCGGGATCGGCGGCCGGCACGCTCACACCCTCAGGAAACAACTACATCCTGGACTTCGGCGCCGGCCTGGCTCTCAACACCAATTATACCGCAACCATCCAGCTGGCCAACGGCCTGCTAGCCAACGCGTTCCAGGACAACCTCCGCGGCAGTTATGGAACCACCGGCGACAGCAGCCGGTTCTCGAGCACTGCGGGCACCTTCTCCGACCTGCTCTCCAACACCGGCAACTCGTTCACCGTCACCTTCAACACCGGCAGCGCCGGCAGCTTCACCGGCGGGCTCACCCTCAGCGGCTATAGCGTGCAATCCGGCCTGACCGACGCCGCACTCACGCCGGTCACCCTCACGCTTGCGGGGGCCGCCATTCCCGAGCCGAACGTCGCAATTCTGTTAGGCGGTCTGGGCATGCTCGCGCTGCGGCGCCGGCGCCGCTGACGCGCCGGGGGTTGCATTCCACGGAGCGGCGGAATCCGTCCGCCGATGTCCATGAAGAGTCCATGCAGTGGGCGAATGGACTTTGCATGGCCCTCACACGGACATGGGCGATCGGATACCGCCCCTCCTTGAACCCGCTCGTGTTGCTTGCCAGTGGTTGCTCACTCGACCGCGACGCGGTAGAAGGCGCGGCCAAAAGCGGGCCGCGCTTCGGTATGGGTGTTGAGCGGCGGGGTTGCGGTGAGGCCGGCGGCAACCACCGCCCATAATCCGGTTAGGTCGGCGGCCCGCTCGATGCGGTAGGATTTGCCCGCAACGCTCGACCACGTGATGCGCACCCCGCCGGTGGACGGCAGCACTTCCAGGCCGGCTCGGAATACCGAAGCAGCGGCGGTCGGGTCGGTTCCGGCCAGGAATTCCTGCCAGGCGCATTGCCCGTCGCCGTCGGCATCGGCCAGCGCGGCCGCCGCGAAGTCCGTCGTCGAGCCGTACTGGGCCAGCCACCATTCCGGCACCCCGTTGATCGTTAGATTGGCATCGAACACCGCCGTGACACTGCGGTCCTGGTCCAGGGTGAGCGTGAGAGGGTTTTGCGCTGCTTGATCCGCCGGCACGTCACCGGTCCAATGGCTCCAGTGATAATACGGGGCGGCGGCCGCCGCGACCGTCACGGCCGTGCCAGGCAGGTAGTCGCCGGCCGCCGTGCCCGTCACGCTGCCGCCGCTACCCGCGGCCGCGGCGAAGGCGTAGCGCGCGCCGACCTCCTGCACCTGCCCGTAGGTCGCGAAGGTTTCGTTGGCCAGCACGTTCTGCCAGGAGGCCCAGACCCAGTTCGCCGAGCGGCTGGCGCTGGAGACGCGCACCTCGTCCATGGTGCCGTTGAACCCGCGGGTGGTGCCGGCCTCGTCGCTGCCGCCGTATTGGTTGTTGAGGGTGGTGTCCGCCGTCACCGAACCGGTGCGGGTGCCCTGCGAGGCCAGCGCGCCGTCCAGATAGACCTTCCAATTGTTAGTACCGGAGGGGGTGTAGGTGCTCGAATAGAAATACCACTGGCCGGTCTGGATGCCGCTGGCAGAAGCCGGGGTGGTCCACCCACCCTGGTTCAACCGCGGACTCAACGCATTGCCCGCCATCGAATCACCGAAGGTGACCATCCAGGCATTTTCACCGCGGCCTTGGAACAGCACCGGACTGGTGAGGTAGTTGCTGCTGGGTGCCACGGCATTGGCCTTGAACCAGAATTCGACGGTTAGGGCCTGCGTGCCGCCAAACAGACCGAAGGATTTCGGCAACCTCACCGCGTCGCCGGCCCCGTCAAACCGGTCCGCGCCCGCCACCATGCCGTCGGCACCGGTCGTGTTGCCCAGCGGCGTGCCGTGGCGGGCGTTGGCCGTGCTGTCATGGCGGGTGCCGCTGCCTTCGTTGGCGTGATAGACCGCCGCATAGCCTTCCGACCAGACCGCCCCGTTGTGGGTGTAGGCGGGTTGGGTCGCTAGACCGGAGGCTCCCCAGGCGGCCCAGATGCCGCCATTGCGGACAAACGACGGCACCTGCACCCAGACATAGGACGTGCCGCCCGGGTTCCATGACTCGATTTCGTAATTCAGTTCGTGGTGGTTGGCGTCGCGGAAACGCAGGTCGTCGCCCGTGGCTGAGGCAAACTGGTCGTAGGAAAACCCGGTGAGTCCCGGACTCAGCTTCACCAGCACCGGCAAATTGGTCAACACCTCGTCACGGTCATAGCCGGCGAAGCGGATTTCCATCTCATACGGGCTGGTTGCCAGAATGTCATACACCGTCAGGATATAGGCCGCGTTGCCTTGGATGATCGCGGGATCATGCTCGATGCCGGCGAGCTTGAGGTTGGCGAACACGGCGCTGCCAGCCACGCCGTATTCATTAATGGCGGCACCTGCCGGGGCGTTGAAATTATCCATGCCGGTGGTGGTGACCGTGGTGTCGGTGAAATGCAGGTCATGGCCACCGCCCAATTGGACCGCGTGGCGTGGCGAGTTGAGGATGTCGTTATTGGAAAAGTAAAGGGATTGGACTCCGGTGCCGCTGATTTCGATCGCCCCGCGGGCATTGTTCCACAGGTCCTGGCTGGTTCCGCAGCCGGTCAGGGTGTTTTCCTCGACGCGGATGCTGGAGTTGTTCTGGAAGTGATAGCCGGCGAAATCCTCGGTGAAACGCATCCCCGCGCTGGCCATCCCGTCCTTGATGACGCAATGGTGGATTTGATGTCCATAGCCGCCGAAGATCCCGACCCCGCCGGCGCGATAGTTGAACTCCACCGTGTTGTGGTGAAAAACATTGTCGTGTCCCTCCGGCGCACTGGCCGCACTGCTAGGCCAAACCGCCATGGCGTCATCGCCATTGGACCGGAAGTCACACTGCCGAACCACGCTGGCGCTGGTCCCCTGGCATAGATTGATCCCGTCGGCATAGTTGTTGCGCACGCGGTTGTAGGAGAAATCAAAGCCGGTGGCGGCCACCACCGGCGCGGTGTAGTCCGCCAGCCAGGCACCCGCCTCGAAGTGGGTGAGCCACACGTGATGGATGCCCGATCCGCTGCCAAACGAGCCGTTGAACGCCTTATAGTCCGAGACTTGTCCGGCGACGATGAAGCGCTCATTGAGGGCCGAGTTCATGAAAAAGTTCGAGAGGGTGAGATGGGTGGTGCCTTTCCCCGTTAGCACGCCGCCCGCGCCAACCGCCTTGGTGGCGAAAAACAGTTCCGTGAACCAGATGCCCGCGCCTTGAATCGAAATTCCCGAGCTTGTGCCCAGGTTCCATCTGCGGTCGAGGATGAATTTCCCTCCAGGAATATAGAGGCCGGTGCCGGCGGTTTTGGCTGCCAGCCACGCGGCATCGAAGGCCGCGCTGTCTGTTAGGCCGTCGGTTCCGTTAGCTCCGTAGTCGGCCACGGATAGGTAGCCGGCCGGCTTGGCCAACGCTGCGGGCACCTCCTCCAACTCGACGAAATCAATGCCGTATTCATAGGTGTCGCCGGTGGTTTTGGTGATTTGCAGCACATCGCCCGGCTGCAGCTTGACGGGCAGTCGGAAGTGGATTTCGTCAAAACGCGCGCTCGGCTTGGTGCCGGGGGTGTTGCTGGGATCGGTGGTGCTGAAATAGGTCCAGGCCCAGTAGGACCCTAGCGAAACGGTGGTGGCCAACTGGCCGTTGACCCTGATGCTCAGCGAACCGCTGACCCCGGTGCCCGCCGCGTTGTCTGGCAGCGTGTAGCGCAGGGTCACGCCGTCGGCGGCTTGATTCACCGGCCACTGCACGAACGAGCCAGTGACCGGCAAGCCGATGTATTGCCTGTTGGATGCCTCGGCGGCGGTGTTGGCTGGATCGAAATCCACGGCGCTGCGCAACACCGCCCCGCCACCCGCCGTTCCCGCCTCCGCCTCGTGGCGGACATAGGGCATTTCGTCGCAGCCGCGCGCCAGACCGTCGCCGGCCAGACCGCGCGTCGGAGCACACGCCGCCGCCGCGATCCACACCCAACAGGCAATTATGGAATGGCCGTCGCGCATCGTTTTGCCGCCAGCCTGGCCTTGATCTGATAGACCCGCTCCTCGGTGAGCGGGAACTTGTGCACGAAGTAAATCGAGATGGTGATGAACACCACCGGGAACACAATGTCGCAGATGCGCATCCACAGGAAGGTGTGGGCGGATTGGGCGCCACCGAGCTTCTCGTGGAAGCCGGTGATATTGAGCAGCACTCCCGAGAGCGCGAGCGAGGCCGAGAGGCCCAGCTTGACGATCCACCAGAACACCGCGCTGAAGGTCCCCTCGCGGCGTTCACCCGTCAGGAGTTCGTCCTCATCGCAGACGTCGGCCAGCATCGACGACATCAGCACCCACAAGGCGGAGAAGCCGATGCCGATGAACGGACCTGGAATCAAATTGAGGTAAGGCATCGACGGCTGATAGCAAAACCATTTGATGAGCGAGCCGAATAGCGCCAGGCTGGCACAAATGATGAAGGCGGTGCGCTTGCCGAGGTGGGTGCCCATGGCTGTCACCACCGGGATGAACACCAGACTCAGAAAACCCGCCAGTGATCCCGACCAACCGAGCAGCACGGACGAGGCCGCCTTGTTGCCTCCATAAACATAATAGATCACGAGGAAGGCGCTGAAGTTTTGAATGAGGATCAACCCGGGGAAAAACGCGAACATGGCGAAGCACAGGCAGCGCAGGCTCTTGTTTTTGAGCGAGGTGGTTAGGCCTTCAATGAACCCCATGGCCGGCTTGCCCTCTGCGGTCAATGGCTCCGCGGATTTCTTCTGGAACCGATGGATAGTCGGATCCTTGACCAGCAGGATCGGGACCATGGCCAGGGCGATGACGGCCACCCCCAGCACGATCGCCAGAACCCGCGCCCCTTGCACGCCGTCTTTGAAAATGTCCCACTGGGTGATGGCGAACATCCACGCCATCGGAATCGAGGCGATGCTGCCGATGAAATTCATCGAGCCCATCAGCCGGGTGCGTTCGTGGTAGTCGGATGTCAGCTCGAAACCCAACGCAATGAACGGCGTGACGTATAAGGTATAGCACAGATAAAACACCAGCGACATGCCCAGGAAAAACCAAAAGTAGGTCATTTCGCTCCAGCCGCGGGGAATCTGCCACATCAGGGCCAGGCAGATGCCCACCGAGATCGATCCAACCACCATAAACGGCTTGCGACGCCCCCAGCGCGAGCGGGTGACATCGGAGAGATAGCCGACCACCGGATCGATGCAGGCGTCCCACAGCCGCGTCAATCCCATCGCCAGGCCAACCAGGAAGGCACTGACGCCGAGTTCCACGGTTAATACGAATGGAGCCAGATTGACGATGGCAAGGGCGAGAATGATGTTGCTGATCTGGCCGGTGCCGTAGGCGATTTTCTGGCCGATAGGCACCCGGTCTTCCGGGGCCGTGTGATGATGGGCGTGGATTTCTTGCATGAACGTGGGCTGGGACAAATGGGGACCGGGGCGAATCAACGGACTCTAACGGGTGAGCCGTTCACATTGCCCGACGGCAACTGAGGCGACTGGATCAAGAGCAGTTCTTGAGCACTGAGGGAAGCAAGATCTGCCGCCCCGCGGCTGGCGCCAGGATGGCAGCGCGCTGAACCAACTGCCAGCACCCGCATCCCGGCGGCTAGACCCGCGTCCACTCCGGCGTCAGCATCTTCCACCACGAGACACAGCCCGGGAGCGATGCCGAGGCGCGTGGCGGCCAGCGTGAAGACTTCCGGATCCGGTTTCGAGCGGCGGATGTGAGTTCCGTCAACCACCGTGTCGAAGGCCTCGGCCAGGCCAATGGCGGCGAGAATGGTGGAGGCGTTCCTGCTGGACGAGCCGATGGCCACTGGCACGCCGTGTTGAGCGAGCCCCCGCAGGGTTGCCATGACTCCAGGCAGGATATCGGCGGCAGATAGCTTGCCGAGGGACCTTTGATAGATCGTGTTCTTCGCTTCAGCCATTTGTTGTTGCTCGTGGGCGTCAACGCGACGGTCCGACTTTTCCAAAAGGATCGCCAGTGACTCCATCCGGCTCACGCCCCTGAGACGCTCGTTGTCCGCGCGGTTAAAGGGGATGCCGTGCGTCAGGGCCAACTGTTGCCAGGCTTGGAAATGGTATTCATCCGTGGAGACAATGACCCCGTCGAGGTCGAAAATGACAGCTTTGATAGGTTGCATGGCGGGGATCTCAGGGGTGTGCGAGTTGCTCCTCAGGCGCGCTCGACCGGACCGGTGCCGCGACCCGTGCGCGCTCGTGATCCGCGGCGTAATCGTGGTGGTGGAGGTCTTCGCCACGCTGGACGATGGCGTATTCGGTGGAGTGGATCGGATTCTCATCGGGAAACAGGCGCCGCATCCAACTCATGCATTCGCTGGAAAACGTGCAGGTGGTCAAATCCGTGCGGAACGGATGATCGGTAATCGCCTCGGGAGTTTCAAATCCCAGCAGGGCGCGGCCGTCACGCTCAAGGCGCACGCGGATGTGCCCGGGCTCCGTGGGGATTCTCGTCTCGCGCAAGCCCGCAGCGATCATGCCACAATCCGTCGTGTTGATTTGCAGGCGCGCCGGCTCGGCCAGCCAGGTAATCACTTCAATGACGTCCTCCTCGGCGGTTTCCTCACGCAGCAGGCGGATTTCAAAGTCGAAGGGATCGGGCCGCACGTCACTGCGGTATTTTTTGTAGAAGGCGGCTGCCCATTCCCGGTCATTGTCCTGCGGGCGGCCCAGCCAGATGTTTTTGAAATGTTTGAGCAGCAAGGCGAAGCCGAAGTTGCGGTTGATTTCGGGGGCCAGGTGGTGGCCTTCCGGATAGTCGTTCCAGGTGACCACATTGATGATTGGCACGTCCCAGTCGACCGCGCGCTGCAGTTGCCGCCGGAACGAAGCCGAAAGCCCGCACGGCAGATAGCGTTTCCAGTAGTCGGCCACCGCCCCGTCGCGGCACTCGTCGAGTTGCAGGATCACCCGCCATTCGTCGTTCTTGGCATGAAACTTCGAGGTGTAAAAATCGTTGAAGACGCTCTGGGTGTAGAGGCGTCCGCGCTCGCGGCAGCGGGTGTGGACGCGCTCCCAGGCGTCGCCGCGGTCCGAGGTGGGCACAAAACCCCACACCGCCGGAAAATAATCGAGCGCCTCCTCGAGCAACTCCGCGTTGCCCGCCCATTCGTCGCGCAGATGATAGATGAAGGCGGCATCCAACCCGCAGGCCGCGGCGAGCCGGCCGTAGGCCACCGCCACGTCCACCATCCGCTCCGGATGCCGGTCGACCTGGCTGGCCGGCGTGACCGAGTCGGCCAGCGTCTCGGGGGCCCACAGATAGATGATGGTCCGGCCATCGGGCGTCTTCAGCCAGCTGTCGAGGCGGCGGGTGGCCGCCAGGATCCGGTTGAGGCTGACGGCGAATTCGGCGATGTTCTGCTCCTCCGTTAGGGTGTCCGGGTGGCTCGGGCAGACCGTGAGTTTGAAGCCGGGGAACTGCCGCGCGGCGACCTGCAGATAGGCGATGATGATGGCACAGGCGTCGTCGCGGGTGGAGGGGTCAAACCGGTCGGGAAAATAAAACTGGAAGCCGTCCACGCCGAGTTCGACGGCCGCCCGGATTTCGTGGGCGACGCTTTCTTCCAGGGTCGCGCTCGCGCCATAGTAGTGGGCGATCATGGGAATGTGCTGGCTCATGCCGCCGAGGTGGGCGGCGGGACCTTCGCGGCCATAGGTCGCCGGATCAAACAGGCTCTCGTTGGGACGCATGTCCTTCGAGTAGGTCATCATGGTCATGTAGTGGGCGATGACCAGCTTGCGATCCAGCAGGGGCAGAGATAGCTCCGGGCGGTTTTTCGGCAGGTGGTGGGGTTGCTCATTCATGGGCGGTTAGTTTTCACAAGGTTCCACCGACGCGTGGTCCCGGCGGATCGTCACCCGATGGCGCTGGCCGCGCCAGGTGACGTTGAATTCCATACCCTGCCAGTGGGCGGGCAGGCGGGGGGCGACCGTGAGGCCGTGCTCGCCGGCGCGCAGCCCGGCGAATCCCAACACCGCGCTCAGCCACGCGCCGCCATTGGCGGCCGGGTGGGTTCCGCCGATGTAGAGGGGCCCGACGTATTGCCTGGATGATCCTGTTAGATCCACCCGCGCGCTTTGCATGAAATAATCGTAGGCCCAGTCCGGCCGGCCGATGCGCGCCGCGACCATCGCATAGGCGCACGCGCTGAGGCTTGAGCCATGTTCGGTGCGGGGTTCGTAGTATTCCCAGTTGGCGCGGACGATTTCCGCGGGCTGATCGTCGGGAAACAAGTGGAGCATGAGCACCACGTCGGCTTGTTTCAGAATCCGGGTCGGTCCGGCCAGGCCATTGCCGCCGCCAAGGTATTCGTCGGGATTGAGCATCCGGCTCTTGAGCTCAGCCAGCGCAACGTCCTCAAGGGTGGCGTAGCCGTCGAACTGCGGAATGATTCCGCTGACCGGATCCGGGGCCGGCTGATACAGCTCGGCGCTCAATTGCCGCCACCCCATGAGCTCCGCGGCGAAATGGATGCGCCGGTCGAGTAGCTGATAGTACGCGGGGGCCTGCGCCTGCAGTCGGTCGAGCAGGTCGAGCGCGGTTTCGAGCGCGGCCTTGGCCATGCGGTTGGTGTAGGCGTTGTTGTTGACCCGCTCGTGGTATTCATCCGGACCGGTGACATCGTGCAACTCGAAGCGCTGGCGGTCCGGCATGTAGCACGCATACGAATAGAGAAAGCGGGCGCACTCGGCCACCACCTCGGCCGCCCCGTCGGTGAGAATGGCGAAATCCGCGGTGAGATCCAGATAGTTGCGGATCGCGCGGGTGATGTCGGCGCTGATGTGGATTTGTTTGTCGCGGAAATAGGTGCGCATCGGCCGACCGGTGAACACGTCCGTCACATTGAAATGCGTGCAGGCATCGTCGCCGGTGTCCTGGCTCTCCCAGGCGTAGAACGCGCCGCGGAAGCCGTATTCGGCGGCTTTGCGGCGGGCGCCCGCGAGCGTGTGGAAGCGGTAGAGGATCAGGTTGCGGGCCACCTGCGGCTCGGTGAGCGCGAACACCGGGGTCATGAACATCTCGGTGTCCCAGAACACCGCGCCCTTGTAAACCTGGCCGGATAGGCCGCGGGCCGGAATCGATACCCTGGGGCTGTGGCGCGGCGCGGCCAGCTGGAGCTGATAGATGCTGTAGCGCAGCGCGAACTGCGCCGGATCGTCGCCATCGATGCGCACGTCACTGCGCCGCCAAATCGCCTCCCAGCACTCGGCGTGCGCGGCGAACAGCGCGTCAAAGCCGTGGTTGCGGGCCTCCAGGCAGGCGGCCTGCGCCGCCTCGCGCGCATCGGCGCAGTCGTCGAGCGAGGTGAACACCGCCACATATTTGCGCAACAGATAATGAACTCCGGGTGCCGCCGCGAAACTCACCGTGCGCAGACCCCCATCGACGGTGGCGTCAAATTCACACTCCAGCGCCTCGCTGACGGCCACGGTGGTCCCGAGTTCGCCGGTGCGGGCGACCGCGCTCAAGACACCCGCGCGGCAATCTAACTGAACGACCCCGAAGTGCGGGCCGTTGATGTCCCAGACCTCGGTGTCGATGCCCGTGTGAAGAGTCAGGCGCTGCGCCGTGTCGGCGCACACGCTGTATTCCAGGCACAGCAGGTGGACGTCCGCTTGCGAGACGAAGCGCCGCGAGCTCACCGTGATGTGCCCGGCCGGGGCGGCATACGTCGTGGTGCGCGCCATGCAGGCCAGCCGCAGGTCGAGCACCTGCTCGTGGGCCAGGATTTCGCCCGCGCCGGCGATGCGGGTGAATAGGCCGTTAGGAGCGTTGACCGGCTCGCGCCATTGGCCCGCGGCCTGATCGTAAACCCCGTTGAGCAGGCAGCCAACTTGCTCCGCCCTGCCGAATTCTTCCAAGGTGCCGCGATAACCCAGGTAACCGTTGCCCAGCATGAAGCGGTTGCCATTGAGCGCGATGTCTCCCGCCACCCACCCACTCACCCGCAACTGCCATGGCGATTCGCTGGGGATGGGCTGGCTTGCAGTCATGTCGATGGCTGTATCAAGCGGCTGCCTGACCCAGCAAGTCGACCACCGGCCCGACTTTACCTAAAGCCGGCCGGTGGGGGCCTATTCCGCGTAGGCGTGTGGGTAACAACACGCGCGGGGGGGGGGCTCTAACGCATTCTCACGAATGCGGCTGCTGATCCACGCGGCTACTTCGCCGGCGGTTTGGCCGTCTCGCTGACATGCTGCAGGCGCTGCAGGGTTTTCTGGATATCGGGCTTGATGTTGCTGTCGCGGGCGTTGGCGAGTTGCCCCGCCAGCGCGGGGCCGTTGCGGGTCTTGCGCAGAATGACCTCGATGTTCAACTCCGCCGCGTCACGAACGTTTTTGTTGTCGGTGGTCTCTATGAGCTTGAGGAAATCGCCGAACTGGGCGTCGCCCGACATCTGGCGCAGCGCCTGCAGCGCGGACACCACCAGCACGGGATCTTTCGAGGAGTTGGCAAAGGCCAACATCGAGGGCAGAATCACTGGCCGGTTTCGCGTTTGGAGCACCGTGCCGATGAGCACATCCGCGACATTGGCCGGGACGTCGCTGCGCTTGGTGGCAAATTCAGCGATCTGAGAGTCCACGTCGGTGCCGTCGGTGGCCTCGGCCAGGATCAGGGCCTTGCCGAGGCTTTGGAGACCGGCATCCGAGTTGTCCTTGAGCATGGCTTCCAACAGCAAGCCGAGCGCCGCTGCATTGATCGGCACGGCGTGGGTGTCCGGACGCTCCGCGAGCGCCACCATGTCCGTGAGTTTCTGCTGGTCGCGCTTGAGCCCGCTCCACTTCAAAACCAACACGCCCGCGATAACTAACAGAACCGCGGCGGATGCCATGACGGCGATTTGGGCGGATTGGTGGATTTTGAACGCGGGCTTCTGGGGCGGGGCGGCGTGGTGCGCCCGTTGCCCGGCCTGGGTGACGGCGGAGCGCTGCCCGGGCTCGGCCGCGCCGGGGGCAGCCTGGGTGGCGGTGCTGGGCAACTCCATCGGGGAAGTGTGAACGCTTGGCTTGAATCCCTCGGGCGGTGCCAACGGTTGGGGCGCGGTCTGGGTGATGCTCGCACCGGCGCTGGCCAGCGTGCTCACGGCCGAGGTCTGAACCATTTTGGCTTTCGCCAGGGTCTGCGCCGCCGATCCGGGCACGCCGGGCTTGACGCGCATGGGCGGGCCGGAGCCCGGGATGACCATGCGCGAACGCGGCGGCCCCTGCACGGGCTTGGGGATGCCCAGGCTCATCGGCGGGGCCGCGATCCGGTCGTTCTTCAGGAAAACCGAGAGCGCGTCGCGCGACGAGCCCGGTCGGTCCTGCGGATAGCGGTTGAGGTGCCACATGATCCAGTCACAGGCCCACAGCGGAATCTCCGAGCGCACCTCGCTGATCGGCTTGACCGTGTGGTGCAAATGCGCGCCCATCACCTCGTTGCCCGTGGTGCCATCAAACGGATAGAAGCCGGTCAGCGCCTGGTAATACACGCAGCCGATCGAATACATGTCCGAACGCGCGTCCAGCGGCGTCCGCTCGAACTGCTCGGGTGGCATGAAAAACACCGACCCGAACACCGCATCGAGCGATTCGAGGTCCTGATGGGTTTGCGACTGGGTCAGGGTGGCCAGGCCGAAGTCGACGATCTTGACCTGGAACTTGCCCGAGGGCAGCCAGGTGAGCATCAGATTGGACGGCTTGAGGTCGCTGTGGATCAGGTTGAGTTCCTGGGCGGCGATGAGCGCCTCCTGGGTTTGCATCGCGAGTTCGCGGAAGTCCGGCCAGGTCAGCGGCGCCCGTTCGATCAATTCGTCGAGGGTCTTGCCGCTGATCAACTCCATCACCACATACGGCCCGTCCTCGTCGGATCCCACGTCATAGATCGTCACAATGTGCGGGTGCTGGAGCGAGGCCAGCGCACCCGCCTCCTTGATCAACTGGCGGGTGGATTCCTCCTGCAATTCGACGTCGCCGCCGGCGGCGGAAATCCGCTTGATGGCGACCTCGCGGTGCATCCGCGTGTCGTAGCCCCGGTAGACTGCGCCCAGACCACCCTGGCCGATCTTCCCCCGGATTTCGTAACGGTCTTCCATAATTCAGACGGGCCTCAGTAGGCGAAAGGTAACAGGCGGCGGCAATCACGAAACGCGCCCGTTAGGACGCGGCCCGCTCGAGGCGTTCGCGCCGGTAGTGGGTGGGCGAAAGTCCCACGATGCGGGCGAAGCTGCGGTTGAACTGCGAAAGTGACTGATAGCCGATCAGGAAGGCGATCTCGGAAATGCGCGCCTCGTGCTTGAGCAGCTCGCGTTTCGCCCAATCGATGCGGCAGCGATTGACGTAATCGGTGAGGGTCAGCCCGGCGGAATCCTTGAACAAGCGGCAGAAATGCGACTCGCTGAGCCCCGCCTGGCGGGCGACCAGGCCCAGCGGCAGCGGTTGGTCGAGGTTGGAGTGGATGAATTTGCGGGCCTTGGCGATGGCGGACGGCTCGCTGCCTTCGTCGATGATGGCCAGCGATTCGGCGTATTCGCTGAGTTGTTCGGCGAAGCTCTGCAGCAGGGTGACCTTGCTCTGGTATTGCAGCGGCTGGACGAAGCTGGTCTGCAGATAGGCCTTTTTCAGCTGATCGCGCGAGGATTTGTTGAGGGACTTGCGGCCGATGGCGCCGAGGAGTTTGTTGAACTGATCTTCGGTGGGGGTTTTGCTGAAGACTTGGCCGGTTTTGAGGTAGCCGATGACGGAGGCGCCCATTTTGACCGGGATGGCCGTGGCACACAGCCCGGCAAAACAATGGCAAGTGGTCGGGCCGTTGCTCTCGGCTTCCCGCATCAGGTGGCGGTTAGTGTCCACACAGGCATCGCAGGTCTGATCGCTCTGGTTGAGAGCCTCACAGAACGGGCTGCGGTTGATCTTTTCATCGTCGAGGCACCAACCGTCGGGATCCGCGGTCACCAGTCGCAACGGCAGCCCGGTCGCCGTGCGATAGGCCTCTTGATACATTTTGTAGCGATCGGAATTTACGATGCGCTGCAGCAGTGAAGTTTCGAATTCCTGGTGGGGTTGAATAGCGGTGGTTATCATCACTTGTGCGGAAGACGGCGGGAGAGTAAGTGCCTTCCCCGGAGAATTCAACTATTGTTCGGAGAATTCCTGCGGGAAATCGTTGCGACGATCGCAATGGAGGCGATAGAGCTTAGTGGCATAAGGATTGCAGCGAGCAGCGGGCTCATTTTTCCGCTCATGGAAAACGCCACGGCGGTGAGGTTGTAGAGCAGGGCGAACCCGAAGGCGGCCCGCACCGCCCGCGCCCGGGCGGCGGCGGTGGCCAGCAGGCAAGGCAAAAAGGCCAAGCCCGATCCCAACGTGTAAAAGTCCGCCTTGGACTCCAGCAGGCTGCGGTCGACCACCGGGGTGCCGGTCACCAGCGCGGCGTCAAAGGCCAGCGAATCATTGGCCCCGTCTCCCAGATAGAGGGTGTCCTGGTGATCGAGGGCCCGCACCCGGGCGGCCTTGTCCTCGGGGCTCAGCCCGCCGAGAGCCTGGGCCTCGGGCAGTCCCAAAGCCCGCGCCATCCGGCTGACCTTGGCCGGGTGATCGCCCGAGAGGATGTGCAGCGAGAGGCCGTCACCTTCCAGGCGCCGCAACATGGCCACCGCTCCGGGACGCAGGGTTTCGGTGAAATGGAACGACGCCAGCCATTGCCCGTCGCGCCGCAGTTCGCTGCCGGAGGTTTCGGCGATGACGCCCGCCGCCCCGTCGCCCATCCAACCGGCCTTGCCCAGCGACCACGTCCCCTGCGCGGTCGTCAAACTGACCCCCAGCCCCGGAAACTCGCGGGGTTCGCCGTCGCCCCGCGCCGCTAACAACTTCTGGCCGCGGTGACCCAGAGTCTCAAGCAGGGCGCGCGCCACCGGGTGCAACGAGCCGCGGGTCAGGCGGGCCAGCGCCAGCGCCGCCGCGTCGTTGAGGCCGTGAACCGACTTCGGGTTGTCCAGCACCGGCCGCTCGAGGGTCAGGGTGCCGGTCTTGTCGAAAATGACGCGCCGCACGCGCTGCAGCCGCGGCCACAGGGTCGCGGTGCGGACAAACACCCCCAGCCGCTCCATCGCCGAGGCCGCCATGTCGTCGGCCAGCGGAATGGCCACCCCCAAGGCACACGGGCAGGACACCACGAACACCGAAATCATCGCCTGCGCGCCGGTCAGCCAGTCGCCATGCCAGCACCAGCCCGCCAGCGTCGCCACGCCCAGAACCAGCACCACGCTCAGATAGACGCGCAGCAGCCGGTCGAGCCCCGGGCTGCCCCGCTCACCGAGCGCCGGGGCCGTCAGTTTTGCTAACAACGAGTCCGCCCAGGTTTCATGCGCCTCGATGACCGCCGGGGTCCGGCTCAGCAGGATCGCCCCGGCGGGCAGCCGCGAGCCCGCGCCGATGCGCAGCGGCTCGGCCTCGCCGTGGATCCACTCCAGGGAAAAATCCGCCTCGCCGGCGGCCAGCACCCCGCTGACCGGCAGCGCCTGTCCCGGGCCTAACAAAAACCGCAAGCCCGCCACGATCTCCTCGCGGCCGACCATCTGGCCGGGGGCGTCGGCGCGCGGCACGGAGTCGGGCACCGGTTGCTGGCGGATGACGCGCCGCCGGTTGCGCTCGACGGCGGTGGTTTGCAGATACCGCCCGGCGAGCATCAGGAACACGAAGATCGAAACGAAATCAAAATACATCAGCCGCTCGCGGCCCAGGATCCAGCCGGCGATCGAGCCGAGGTAGGCGGAAATCAGGCCCAGCGCGATTGGCAGATCGATGTGCAGCGAGCGCGCCCGCACCGCCCGCCACGCCCGCTCCATGAAATACCCGCCGCCGGTCAGCATCGACAGCGTGGCGGATAGAAACGCGACCAGTTTGAACAAGCCGGCGAATTCGGAATCGGCGGGCATGCCCAGATAGATCGGCAGCGAAAACCCCATCGCGTTGAGCGCGAACGCCCCGCACAGCCCGAGCCGCGCCGCCAACCGCCGCCGCTCGTGGTCGCCCCCCGCCGCGCCGGCAGGGGCGGCCACGTAGCCGAATTGGCAAAGTTCGCGCAGGAACGGTTCCAACGTGCATTTGCCCGGCACCCATTCCAGGTGCAGACGGCCGCTCGAGGGATTGGCCGCCGCCCGCAGGCTGCCCGCGTGCCGCGCGAACAGCTTTTCCACCAGCCAGACGCAGCCGACGCAGGAGATCCCCTCCAACCCCAGGTCCAGCCTGGCAGGATCGCCGTTAGCCGTCGCCAGGCGTTCCGCGGCCTCCATTTTGGGTGCCAGCCAGGAAAAATCGTGTTCTTCGAACGGCCGGCTGCGCACCGGAGCCACCGCCAGCCCCTGTTTGAGGGCGTAAAACTGCCCGAACCCCTGCTCCGAGATCAGTTCCGCCACGTATTCACAGCCACGGCAACAGAACCGGTCGTCCGCGGCCTTGGCAGAATACTCGGTCCCACAATGTTCGCAGCTCGCCATGCGCCGCAACATGCACGCGAATCGCCGGCAGTAAAGCCCGGGAATCAGGCCACCTGTTTGTCGACGTCGCCGCGGAGGTTTTCGATGATGAACTTCTGGCGGTCCGGGGTGTTCTTGCCCATGTAGAATGCCAGCAGCTCCTTGACCCCCTTGCCTTCCTCATATTCGACCGGATCGAGGCGCATGTCCGGGCCGATCATGAAGCCGAACTCGTCGGGCGAGATTTCGCCAAGCCCCTTGAAGCGGGTGATTTCGGCGTTCTTGCCCAGCTTGGCCAGCGCCTTCTGGCGCTCGAGCTCATCGTAACAATAGATGGTCTCCTTCTTGTTGCGCACCCGGAACAACGGGGTTTGCAGGATGTGCAAATGCCCGTCGCGGATCATCTCGGGGAAAAACTGCAGGAAAAATGTCAATAACAGCAGCCGGATGTGCATCCCGTCCACATCGGCGTCGGTGGCGATGACCACCTTGTTATAACGCAGGCATTCGATGCCGTCCTCGATGTTGAGGGCGGCCTGGAGCAGCGCGAACTCCTCGTTTTCATAAACGACCTTGCGCGCCTCGCCATAGGTGTTGAGCGGTTTGCCGCGCAGCGAGAACACCGCCTGGGTTTCCACATCGCGGCTCTTGGTGATCGAACCGGACGCCGAGTCGCCCTCGGTGATGAACAGGGTGGATTCCTCGCGGCGCTTGTGCTTGCTGTCGTAACGCACCCGGCAGTCGCGCAGCTTCTTGTTGTGGACCTTCGCCTGCTTCGAGCGCTCGCGGGCGATTTTCTGCACCCCCTTGAGGTCCTTGCGCTCGCGCTCGGCGGACTGGATCCGCTTCTGGATCGTCTCGGCGACCTGCGGGTTTTTGTGCAGGTAGTTGTCGAGGTTGGTCTTGAGGAAATTGCCGATGAAGGTGCGCAGCGACTCGCCGTTAGGGACGATGGTCGTCGAGCCGAGCTTGGTCTTGGTCTGGCTCTCGAACACCGGCTCGACAATCCGCACGCTCACCGCCGCCTCGATGCCCGCGCGGATGTCCGCCGGATCATACTGCTTCTTGTAAAACCCGCGCACCACCTGGACGAGCGCCTCGCGGAACGCGGCGAGGTGCGGCCCGCCCTGCGACGTGTTCTGGCCGTTGACAAACGTATAGTATTCCTCGCTGCTCTCGGCGGTGTGGGTGAAGGCGATCTCGATGTCCTTGCCTTGCAGGTGGATCGGCGCATAGAGCGGCTCGTTTTCCATCTCCTCGCGCAACAGGTCCAACAGCCCGTCCTTGGCGCGGAACTTCCGGCCGTTGAACACGACCGTTAGAGCCGGATTCAGATAGGAATAATACTGGCACATCTTCTCCACGATGGCCTCCTTGAATTTCGCCTTGGCCGGGAAAATCGTCCGGTCGATCTCAAACGCCAGGCGGGTGCCGTTGGCGCCCTCGTCGCGCCGCGGGTGTTTCATGTCCACGGTGAGCTGGCCCTTGGAGAACTCCAGCGCCTTGGTCTCGCCGTCGCGCCACGCCTGGATCTCGAAGAAATCCGAGAGCGCGTTGACCGCCTTGATGCCCACGCCGTTGAGGCCGACCGAGCGCTTGAACGCCTCGCTGTCGTATTTCGCGCCGGTGTTGATCTGGGCCGCGCAATCAAACAGCTTGCCCAGCGGAATCCCCCGCCCGAAATCCCGCACCTCGACCCGGCCCTCGGCGTCGATGTCCACCCGGATCTCCCTGCCCGAGCCCATGATGTGCTCGTCAATCGAGTTGTCGATCGCCTCCTTGAGCAGAATGTACAGGCCGTCGTCGGGCGCGGTGCCGTCGCCCAGCTTGCCAATATACATCCCCGGGCGCATCCGGATGTGTTCGCGCCAGTCGAGGGATTTGATGTCGTCTTCGGTGTAGTCAGCTGCCATGGAAAATTTGTTTCGCCTTTCTTAATCGTTTCCCACCCCGGACGCAAGGGCGGGCATTTGCGGCAAGGTCGAATCGCGCCGCCGAGGAGCTGGCCGGGCGCGAGGCCCACCGGGACAGGGCGGAATGAGTTGCCAACCCAGGCCGGCTCACCAAGCATCCCGGCCATCCGCGCCATGAGTTATTCCCTGATCCTGACCCACCCCGGCGGCTCGCACAAAGACGAGTTTCTCGCCTGCTGCCTGCTGCTAGCCACCCACCCGGCCGCGATCGTGCGGCGGGAACCCACCCCTGCCGACCTCGCCGATCCCACCATAGCGGTGGTCGATGTGGGCGGCCAACACCAAGCGGAGTTGGCCAATTTCGACCATCACCAGTTTCCCAGGGATCATCCGCCGATGTGTGCGCTGAGCCTCGTGCTCCAGCACCTCGGGGTTTACCAGGACGCACTGGCGTTCTGCGACTGGCTGGAGCCAGCCGAGTGGCTCGACACCCGCGGCCCGCAGGAAACGTCGCGCTGGCTTGGCATCGAGCGCTCCACCCTGGCCAAACTCAACTCGCCCATCGATGTCACCCTGCTGCGGCGCTTCGCGTCCGTCACCCGCTTGACCCCGTCCGAACCGTTGTGGGAAGTGATGCGCTGGATCGGCGAGGACCTCCTCGCCTACTTGCGCAACCTGCGCCAGCGCCTGGATTTCATCGCCGCGGTCGGCGAGTTCTGGGAGATCCCCTCCCCCACGGGACCATTCCAGGTGCTGTACCTGCCGCGCACCGATCCGCTGCCCGACGAGCCCTCGGCGGGACTCGGGCGCTTCATCGACAGCCTGCCCGCAGGGCGCACGGTGGTCGGCCTGGTCTACCCCGACCGCCGGGGTTCGGGCTTCGGCATGTCGCGTCACAACGACCACCCGGGCCTGGATTTCACCCGCATCGGCGGGTGTGACGACGTGCATTTCGCCCACGCCCGCGGCTTCGTCGCCAAAACCTCGGCCACCGACCCGGCCCGGCTGCGGGAATTGCTCGCACACAGCTGGCGCTGAGCCGCCACTACCGGCCGGCGGCGGCGACCCGGCGGCAGTGCGGCGTGGCGCGCAGCTCGGCCTCCGCCACGCTCTCGCGCAGGTTCCTGATCAGGAAGCGCGGCTGCGCAACAAACCGTTCGCTGGACAGGTCGCGCAGTGGCTGATAGACCGCGGGATCGGCCAAGCCGGCCAGGCCCAGCAGCGTCTGCGAGATGTTGTCATGGCTAACAGGGCGCGTGGCGCAGGCTTGCATGGCCCGCAGGCGCTGCGGGTAGGCCGCGGCAAAGGCCCGGTTGGCATAAAACAGCAACGGCACCTCAATCTCGTAGCGGGTGAACTCCCGGCAGGCATGCTGGATGTTGCCATCGCCGAAATCGTTGAGATTTTCACCATGATCGGAAGTGTAAAACAACAGCCCAGGGGTGGGCAGGGCCGCGAGCTGCGCCATCAACCCCGCCAGCACATGGTCGGTGAAGGCGATCGAGTTATCGTAGCTGTCCACCAACTCGTTGCCACCGTGAAACCAATTGAAACTCGCGGGGTAGCGCTCGCTGTAGACGTAATGCGAGCCGAACAGATGCACCACCGCCAACTGCCGCGCTTGCGCGTCGTGGCCGAGCCAACGCCGCAGGGCACCGGGCAGTTGCTCATCGCGCGCGAGTTTCTCGATGCTAGCTGCATCATTCAACATCAGATTCACCGAGCCGTCCCAGAACTCGGAGGCCCGCACCTGGCTGCTGAGCACCGCCGTGCGGTAGCCGGCCGCGCGAAACACCCCAATGACCGACGGCTGCGCGCAATAGTTTTGAAAATCCGCGGCCGGCGTGGTGGCCAACATCGAGGGCACCGAATTCATGGTCAAGCGACCCGCCGAGAGCGCGTCGCGAAACACCACCCCGCAACCACCGGACCGACCCAGGCTTGCGGCGACTTCGGGGTTGGTCGGCCGCCCGTATCCATAAAGCGACCAACTGGCGGCGCGGGCCGATTCCCCAATCACCATCACCGCGGTCAGGGCCGGCGGGCACCGTGAGGCGTCCGGACCGGCGTAAGTATAATTCAGCCGGGAATGCATGTATTTGGCGTATTGCACCTCGCTGATAAACCGATAGCCCTCACTGACCACGTTGACGGGATACATTTGCTGCTTGTTCCAACTGCTGCCAGTGGCGAAATAGCCCATCGCACAACCCGCCATCAGCCAGTAAAGGATGACCGCCTTGACGCGGATGGGGGTGGCGGATCGGCACCTCAGCCACTGGCTGCACAACGCCCAACTCAGGATGGCAAAGGCCGCCAACACCACCGCCAGCGTCAGGGCAATGCGCGGGATGCTGACGAATCCCAGCACTTCCCCCACGGTGGTGTTGAGAATCGAGCTCACCTCGTTGTAGCCGATTTCATCGCGCTCGCTCACCACGTAGCCGACGTAAAAAAACCCGGGCAAGATCGCCGGCAGGCACCACCCCACCGCCAGCTGCCAGCGCACCCACAGCGCCGTGAGCAAAACCGTCCATAACAAATAATAGCTCAAGCCGCGGTCGATGAACTGGAACTGCCCCTGCAACAGCACCGGCAACAGCGCGCAACCCATCGCCCCCAGCACCTGCAGGCAATAAACCCGGTTGCGGAGCAGCGGCTTGGCTGTTAGCAAGGAACCAGGAAGGGACGCGCGCATCAATGGCCGGGAAATGGGTTGGAAAATGAAAGCGGCGACACGGGCAGCGTCGCTCCAGCTGACCGGACCGACTGGAAACAAGCAGATGAGAGTGCCGCCGGGGGGACTCGAACCCCCACGGCCCTTGCGGACCAACGGATTTTAAGTCCGTGGCGTCTACCATTCCGCCACGGCGGCGTTGGCTGCGGCGTCATTGGTCACGGGCATTCGGAAAATCCCCGTGACCCCCGAGAATTCTCCCCCAGGTTTGGGTGGGGAATCCCGCGGCCTAAACCTGCCGGGCGAGTCCCTGGAAACCTGTGGGCGAGGATCTCATGAAGCATCAGCGCTCCACGATTTATCCGCGGACTCAGGTGGCTGGCAAGATTATACGCCGACAGATTATACGCCACCGTCCGGCAAGGGTGAGGGTTTTCCAGCAATTTTCCCACACCGATCACAGGAAGCCGCACCTCGAGCCGTTAACACGTGCGCTTTAGCTCCGGGCAGAATGCCCGGGCCACCGTGGCGCGGGCATTCTGCCCGCCGCCTCTTTTCACACAAAGGGTCTGTCCCGAATAGCGCTAACTTAACGGTTTTGGGGAAGCATGGGGGACAGAAGATTCCGCCTGAAGGCGGTACTACATACCTCCCCATGAACGCTGATTCCAGCGTAGGTAGTCCCGCCTTCAGGCGGACTCTTCCGTCCCAAAGCAGCCTAAAGTTAGCGCCATTTGGGTCTGTCACTTTTTACGTTAGTCATTCAGCGATACCATCCGACACGAGTTTTTCAACGTTGATGAAGACAATTCCGAGATCACACACAAAGGGTCCGTGCCTTTTTTTAGGTCCGCCATGGGGCTTGCTCGCGGCGGGATTGCGGTCAAGCTGCACGGGTGCGACTGCTGACGCTGGAAATCCAGGAACCCCTGCCCGGCCGGGTGCTGCCACTGATGGCCGCGGACCACGGGCCGGAGGAGGCGGCGCGCCGGTATCGCGCGATCGTGGTCACCACGCTGCGCCAGCTGCGCGGCCTGGCTGACACCCGGCTGCGGCTGCTCCCCGAGCCGGTCGACGCGGCGGAGGCGATCCGGTTCTGGCTGCTGCCGCGGCTCGCGGACCGCTGGCAGAGCACGGCCACGGTGTTCCGCGCCGACGGCTGGGAAATCGACTTCGGCGACGAGCCTCTGGACTATCAGGTGGAAGCCACCGCGGAGATCCTGTGCCCGTTTCTGTGCGCGCGCTGGGTCCACACCGCGCTGCTCGGGCTGGACCGCGGCGGCCACCGGGTGAGCGGCCCGGCCAGTGGCGGCGGAGGCGAGTATTTGCGCGCCGGTCCGGTGACCGGCCCGGACCTGCTGGAAGTGCGGACCCTGCCGGAGCTGCCCGTCATCCGCCATCACGACCACTGGCTGGAAGCGCTCGACAGCCCGCTGGGACCGGCGTTGCGCAAGGCCTGGGAGGCGGAGGGGTAGCGGACTCTAACAATCAGAATGGCGCTCACATAACCCTAAACGGGAAAATGAAATCAGGGAATGCGGTTTTTTTACCACTGATTGCACTGATTTTCCTGAAAGAATTGGATTCGAACTAACATATATCGCTGTCACCTTTTAGGTGAGAGCACATGCCGTCGCAACTTATTGATCATCAGTATAATCTGTGAAATCAGTGGTTCTCATTTTCCTCTCTAGGATAACGGGCTGCGGAGTCCGCCTGAAGGCGGGACTACTTACGCTGGAAGCGGCGTGCTTGGGGAGGTAAGTAGTACCGCCTTCAGGCGGACTCTTCATCAGTCCATTCCAAATCAGCTAGAAGTTAGCGCCATTCACTCCCGGCTCTCTGGCTACTCCACGGTGACGCTTTTGGCGAGGTTGCGCGGCTGGTCGATTTCGCAGCCGCGGATGCGGGCGACATGATAGGCGAAGAGCTGGAGGGCGACGACGGCGGGGATGGTGGCGACTAACGGATGGCAGCGGGGCACCTCGATGAAGTCGTCCATGCAGGCGGCGGCCTCGTGGTCGCCCTCGGTGACGATGCCGAGAATGCGGGCGCCGCGGGCGCGGCATTCCTCGATGTTGCCGAGCATCTTGTCCTTGCCGGGCACGTCGCAGGCGAGGGCGATGATGGGGGTTCCCTTTTCCAGCAGGGCGATGGGCCCGTGTTTCAACTCGGCGGCATGATAGCCTTCGGCGTGGATGTAGGAAATTTCCTTGAGTTTGAGGGCACCCTCCAGCGCGACGGGAAACATCGGCCCGCGGCCGATGAAGAAGGCGTGCTCGTGGTGGGCGTAGGTCTGGGCGATGGCGGCGATGCGCTCGTCCTGCAGGATGACGCGGGCGGCCAGGGCGGGGGTTTGCTCGATTTCGCGGGCGAAGCGCATCCCTTCCTCGCGGGAGAAGCGGCGGCCGCGGCCGAGTTTGAGGGCCATCATCAACAGCACGACGACCTGACAGGTGAACGCCTTGGTGGAGGCCACCGAGATTTCCGGGCCGGCATGGAGGTAGACGCCGCGGCCGGTTTCGCGGGCGATGGTGGATCCCACCACGTTGCACAGGCTCATCACGAACGCGCCCTTTTGGTTAGCCTCGCGCACGGCTGCCAGAGTGTCGGCGGTTTCGCCGGATTGGGAAATGGCGATGACCAGGTCGCGACTGCCGAGGATCGGGTTGCGGTAGCGGAACTCGGCGGCCTGCTGGACTTCGGCGTGCACGTCGGCGAGATCCTCGAACGCGTATTCGCCCACCAGGCTGGCGTGGAGCGAGGTGCCGCAGCCGAGGAGGACGACGCGGCTGAGTTCGGCGAGGTCGCGCGGCGAGGTGCCCATGCCGGCGAGCACCGACGAGCCGATGTTGAAGTCGAGGCGGCCGCGGATGGCATTGGCCAGCGAGTCGGGCTGCTCATGGATTTCCTTGAGCATGAAATGGGAGTAGCCGCCCTTTTCCGCAGCCGCCTCATCGAATCCGAGTTCGGCGATCTCGCGGGTGACGGGGATGTTGTGCAGATCGCGGATGTCGATCGAGTCCGCGGTGATGATCGCGATGTCGTTGTCGTCCAGATAGATCACGCGCTGGGTGTGGGCGAGAATGGCGGCGGCGTCCGAGGCGATGATGGTTTCGCCATCGCCCACGCCGATGACAATCGGGCTGCCGCGGCGCGCGGTGATGATTTTCTCCGGTTCGCGGGATGACAGCACCGCGATCCCGAAGGTGCCTTCCACCTGGTGGAGCGCGTCGCAGACCGCCTGGAACAGGTTGCCATGATCGCACTCGCCGATCAGATGGGCTAACACCTCGGTGTCGGTCTCCGAATAGAACTGGTGGCCCTTGCCCTCGAGGCGGGCGCGCAGCGCGCGGTAGTTCTCAATGATGCCGTTGTGAACCAGCGCGATCTCGCCGGACTGGTCGAGGTGCGGGTGGGCGTTGACTTCGGTGGGCGGACCGTGGGTCGCCCAGCGGGTGTGGGCAATGCCCATGGTGAGGCGCGAAAACCGCTCGGCGGGCCAGTCGGCGCGGGCGCGCTCGCTCAGGGCCGAGACTTTGCCCGGTGACTTGGCCACCACGATCCGGCCATGATCCAACACCGCGATGCCCGCCGAATCATACCCCCGGTATTCCAGCCGGCGCAGGCCGTTGATGAGCACCGTGGGCGCGTCCGCTTTGCCTATGTATCCGACGATTCCGCACATATTTGAGTAAAGTTGAAAGCTGAAAGCTGAAAGTTGAGATTGGCCGGGTTGTGAGTCGGTTAGGACATGAGATCGTGCTGGACGATTTCGCCCGGGCGGGTGGTGGTTGCGGGCCAGAGTTTGCGGCCCGGATAGATCGAGGTGTTGATGCCGGTGTGGACGCCGTCGCCGGCGACGGTGCCGAACTTGCGGCGGCCGGTGTCGACGAGCGCGCCGCCGACCATCGAGCGGTGGTTATTGCCGTCGTGGCGGAGGTTGGAGGTGGTGGTTCCGGCGCCGAAGTTGACGTGGGTGCCCAGCACCGAGTCACCGACATAGGACAGGTGGCCGACGTTGGATTTGGAAAGGATCAGGCAGTTCTTGATCTCGACGGATTGGCCGATGTGGCAGCCGTCGCCGATGGAGGTGTGGCCGCGGAGATAACAATTCGGGCCGATCTTGCAGTCGGTGCCGATGACCACGTTGCCCTCGATGACCACGCCGGGCAGGATCCGGCTGCCGGCCCCCAGCTCGATGACCCCGTCGATGACCGCGGCGGGGTGGATGGTGCCCTCGATCCGGTTGTCGACCAGCGCGGCGACGTGCTGTTCGTTGGCGCGGAGCAGGTCCCACGGATAGCGGATGAGGAACGAGGATTGGGCGGCGAACACGCTGCCCGCCTGCGGCGCGGCACCCTGCCAGGCCAGCGCGGTGGCCTGGGCGTCCACCAGCGCGGATTTGCCGCTGGCCAGGAACGCGGCCACGTCGGCGGGGGCGAGCCAGGCGTGGGGGTGGGCGGTTAGGTCCGCCGAGCCAATCGCGCGCAGCTGGTGGTGCGCGAGGGGTTGGTTGGCGATGGGGAAATCCTCGATGCGCCAGGTCAGCGAGAGCGGCAGGAAGTCGGGTGAAACGGCGGTCATAACGTTAGATTCAGCCGATTTCATCGCGGATGGCGGCGGCGAATTTGCTCACCCAAACGCGGCAGACCTCGATGTCGCGGTGTTCGACGAGCACGCGGATTTTATTTTCGGTGCCGGAGTAACGGATCAGGTGGCGGCCGTTGTCGCCGAACTCGGTGCTGGCCTTTTTCATCAGCTTTTTGAGCTGGGGCAGCGATTCCAACGGCGGTTTGGACGCCACCGGCATGTTGGCGAGTTGGGTGGGATACTCGTTGAGGACGCTGGAGAGCTGGGCCAGGGTCGCGTTGCGGTCGTGCATCATGCGCAGCACTTGCAGGGCGCTCAGGATCCCGTCGCCGGTGGTGGCATGCTCGGCGAAAATCAGGTGGCCGGAGTTCTCGCCGCCGAAGGAATAGCCGTTTTTGCGGATGCACTCGATCACGCTGCGGTCGCCCACGGCGGTGGTTTCGAGTTGGATGCCGTGTTGCTTCATGGCTTCGCGCAGGCCGAGGTTGCTCATGACGGTTGCCACCAGCGTATCCTTGCGCAGCCGCCCCTGTTCCTTGAGGCCGATGGCGCACAGGGCGAGGATGCGATCGCCGCTGACCACCTGGCCGGTGGCATCGGTGAAGATGACGCGGTCGGCATCGCCGTCGAAGGAGATCCCGAGGTCGGCGTTGAAGCGGCGGACCAGCTCGCCGGCGTTTTCCGGATGGAGGGCACCGCAGCCGCTGTTGATATTGAGTCCGTCGGGTTGGATGCCGGTGGTGATGACTTCCGCGCCGAGTTCCTTGAAGATCAACGGCGCAATGAAATAGGCGGCACCGTGGCCGCAATCGACGACCACTTTCAGGCCATGCAGCGGAATGTTGTCGGCGGTGTGCTTGGCAAACTCGATGTAGCGCCCGCGGGCGTCATCAATCCGGTGGGCTTTGCCAATCTGGCGCGGCGGCAGGGGCGGAGCTTCCGGCTCCTCGCCGAGAATGTGGCGCTCGATGAGCCCCTCCAAATCGTCCGAGAGCTTGTAGCCATCCGGCCCGAAGATTTTCATCCCGTTGTCCTCGTAGGGATTGTGGGAGGCGGTGATCATGATGCCGGCGGCGGCACCCATCGATTTGGTCAAGTGGGCCACGGCCGGGGTGGGCAGCGGGCCGACCATGAACACATCCATCCCCATCGACACCAAGCCGCTGGTCAGCGCCGTTTCCAACATGTAGCCGGAAATCCGCGTGTCTTTGCCCACCAGCACCCGGTTGCGGTTCGGACCGGACGAACGCAGCACATTGGCCACGGCTTTGCCCATCCGCAGCGCGACTTCCGCGGTGATGGGAAATTCGTTCACACGACCCCGAATGCCGTCGGTTCCAAATAATTTCAGCGGTGTTTTCATGTCGTAAAAGGTGATTTCAGTTCAAAAAAATATGAACAAGCATCGGCAATATGCCAGCGGTTGCAAGAGGCCATGCGGGGTGGAACCAAAACCCACCCGAGGGGGCGGGGGTCGCAATCCCGGTAGAACGGCGCGGCCAACAGACAAAAGACGTGGGACTAATGGCCCGGTTCGCAGCCAGGAGCAAGCCGTATTTTGACTCAGCAGCTCGCCAGAGTCGCCCGATGGATGCGCCCCGGGGCTTTGGTGAGGAAGCGCCGGGCCAGCACCTCGAACTCCTCGGAGAGGTCGGTCAGATGGATTTCCAACTGGCCGTCGCGGCCGGCTGGGGCCAACAACTCCTGCCGGGTCAGTTCTTGTTTCAAATGCTCGGCGCAGGTGGTGGCGGAATCGACCAAGCGGACCTCGGGCGGCAGCAGCTGGCGCAGCACCGGGATGAGCAGCGGATAGTGGGTGCAGGCGAGCATCAGCGTGTCGATGCCTTTGTCCACCAATGGATCCAGATAGGTTTTGAGCACCAGCCGGGTGGCGGGGTGATCGATCCAGTCCTCCTCAACCAGCGGCACCAGCAGGGGCGCGGCCTGGCCGTGGATGATCAAGCCGGTGCGCCGCAGTGCCAGCGCATGCTGATAGGCGTGGGAGCGGATCGTGCCGCGGGTTGCGATGATGCCGATGCGCTCGACGTTGGGGTTGGCCAGCGCGGCATCCACGCCGGCTTCGATCACCCCGATGATGGGCACGCGGTATTGCTCGCGCAAGCGCGGCAGGGCGTGGGCGGTGGCGGTGTTGCAGGCCACCACCAGCGCCTTGACCCCGCGCGCGATCAGAAACCGGGCGTCCTCGTCGGCAAAGTGGCGGATGGTTTCGGGGCTTTTCGAGCCGTAGGGCAGGCGCGCCGTGTCCCCGAGGTATAAAATATCCTCGGCAGGCAACAATTCCTGGACCGCACGCACCACGGTCAAGCCACCCACACCCGAGTCGAAAAATCCTAACGGCGCTGCATTCACTGGCGCGATTGTGGCCATCCCGGCGCTCCCGGCAAGCGGGAACATGCCTGGCGGTTCGTTCCAGCCAAGGCTGAGATTCGTGAGATGCGGGTTGGACGGGGCGGGCGGCGGATGTAGGGTCGCGCATGCTCCCGTGGTTCGCCGATGGCCGGTTTCCGTTATATCTCGCGCCGATGGCGGGAGTGACGGACGTGATCTTCCGCCAGCTGTGCAAGGAACTGGGGGCGGATGTGATGGTCACGGAGTTCGTGTCGGCGGAGGGGATTTTGCAGCGCGACGACCGGACGCGCAAATACACCGAGTTCAGCGACGCGCAGCGGCCGGTGGGGGTGCAGTTGTTCGGCGCGGACGGGGTGCGAATGGGCGAGGCGGCCACCAAAATCATCGCCTGGCAGCGCCCGGATTTCATCGACCTGAATTTCGGCTGCCCGGTGAACAAAGTGGTGGCGAAAAACGGCGGCTCCTCGCTGCTCAAGGATTGCCCGCTGCTGCGCTCGGTGGCCGAGACGGTGGTGCGCGCCGTCGGCGGACAGGTGCCCGTCACCGCCAAGATCCGCATCGGCTGGGATGAACAATCGGTCAACGCGGTGGCGGTGGCCAAATTGCTGGAGGACTGCGGGATCCAGGCGCTGGCCGTGCACGGGCGAACCCGCTCGCAAGGCTACGGCGGCACGGCCGATTGGGAGGTGATCGACGCGGTGGCGCGGGCGGTGGCGATCCCGGTCATTGGCAACGGCGACCTCGCCTGCGGCGCGGATGTGGCGCACCGCAAGCAGCAATGCGCGGTGGCCGGGGTGATGATCGGGCGGGCGGCGATGCACCACCCGTGGGTGTTCCGCGAAGCCAAACACTTTCTAACAACAGGAACGGTGGCACCCGAAATCGCGCTGGTGGAGCGCTGGGAGCTGGTCATCCGCCATTGCCGGCTGGCAGTCGAGAGCGGTCGCCACGGCACCGAAACCCAAACACTGACCTCGATGCGCTCGCGCCTGATGGCGTATTGCCGCGGGTTTCCCGGCGCCAAGGGGCTGCGACAGCAACTCTGCCATGTCGCATCGCTGGCCGCGGTGGAGGATCTCGCCGCGGCCTCGCTAGGCAACTCCGGGGCGGGTGTAGATCAAGACGAAGGAGTCGGCACCGCTGGCAGTTGCCTCCCATAACCGATGCGGCCACCATTGCCGCTGACATCCGGGGCGGGACATCATGGGCGCGGGGTAAATCTGATAGACGGGGCGCAGGACTATGGCGTGTGAAATTCCCGCCACACGAGAAAACGCACGGCAGTGGTAAAACGTTGCATCGGCTTTCCCAACAATGGCGCGGCGGACGATCAGAGTGCCTAGAAATTGGCTTCCCTCCACATTATTGTAACGAATAGCTTGCCCGCATGCGCATCCCGATCCTGCTAGTCACATTGCTGACCCTCTGCCTTCATGCCGCCGAATACGACGTGGTGATCTACGGCGGCACCAGCGCCGCCATCACCGCGGCGGTCCAGGCCCACCGGCTCGGCAAGTCGGTGGTCGTGGTCAGCCCGGAGTCGCACCTTGGCGGGCTGTCCAGCGGCGGCCTGGGCTACACCGACACCGGCGACAAATCGGTCATCGGCGGTCTGGCGCGCGAGTTCTACCAGCGCGTCTGGATGCACTACGACCGGCCTGATGCCTGGAAGTGGCAGAACAAGGCCGACTACGGCAACAAGGGCCAGGGCACGCCCGCCATCGACGGAGCGGAGCGCACGATGTGGATTTTCGAGCCGCACGTGGCCGAGCAAATCTTCGAGGATTGGGTCAAGGAAAACCAGCTCGCGGTCCACCGCGGCGAGTGGCTCGACCGCGCCCGGGGAGTCAGCAAGCAGGGTTCCCGGATCACCTCGATCACCACCCTCAGCGGGCAAACGTATGCCGGCAAGATGTTCATTGACGCGACTTACGAAGGCGACCTGATGGCGGCCGCGGGAGTGGACTATCACGTCGGGCGCGAGGCCAAGGAGGTTTACCACGAGGACTGGAACGGGGTGCAGGTCGGAATCTTGCATCACAAGCATCACTTCGGTGTCCTGCAACAACCTATCAACAAGGACTGCTCTATTTCGTCGCCACCGATCCTCGGGTGCCGCAGGACGTGCGCGACAAGATGCAGGCGTGGGGGCTTCCCAAGGACGAGTTCACCGACAATGGCAACTGGTCGCGTCAGCTCTACATCCGTGAGGCGCGGCGCATGATCGGATCCTTCGTCATGACCGAAAACGAGCTACTCAAGAAAACGCCCACACCCGATTCCGTCGGCATGGGCAGCTACACGATGGATTCGCACAACGTGCAGCGCCACATCACGCCCGAGGGCAACGTCCAGAACGAGGGCGACATCGGCGTGCCGCTCAAGCCCTACGAAATCGCCTACGGCGCGCTGCTGCCCAAAAAAGGCCAGGCCGACAACCTGCTGGTGCCGGTGTGCCCGTCGGCCAGCCACATCGCCTTCGGATCAATCCGCATGGAGCCGGTGTTCATGATTCTCGGCCAGTCCGCCGCGACCGCCGCCGCGCTCGCCATCGACGCGGGTGTCGCCGTGCAGGACCTGCCATACCAACGCCTGCAGGACCGCCTAACGAAAGACGGCCAGCTCCTGCATGCCCGCAAGCCGGCGGCCAAGTGAACCCGAGTCCGGCGCGCTCTTTGATTGAGCGGATGATGGAGCAATTCAGGCGATGCAATTCGTGGCTTCAAGCTCGTCTAGACCACGATTTCAATATGATTAGTCGCGCCCGGCGCATCCCGGCCAAAAAATATTATTTTTTTGAATCCGCCTTCTCTGGAAGTAATGGGGGCCCCCGCCGACTTGCGGTCGGCGTGATGCCACAGGCCGGGAGCGGGGCTTCTCCGGTCGCGAGGCGACCCAACGGGCGATGCGACCCAACGGGCCACGCGACCCGGGATATTTCCGGAAATCCTCCGACAGCGGGGGTTTTTTGATAGCCACCGCCCACCGGTTTCGTAAAATCCGTCTATGTTACACCAACCGATGACTTATTTGCGGGCGCTGTTGCTGGGGGCGACCGTTTGCGGTGCCGCCATGGCCGCCGAGGACCAGGCTCCCAACACGCTCAGCGCGAAGGAGCAGGCCGCCGGCTGGCGGTTGCTGTGGGACGGCAAGACCTCAGCGGGCTGGCGCGGTGCCCGGATGACGGATTTCCCGCAACAGGGCTGGGGCATCAAGGACGGCATCCTCACCATTCATGAAACGGGCGGCAAGGAATCCGTCGCCATCGGCGACATCATCACCCGCGAGAAATTCTCCGACTTCGAACTGCAGTTGGATTTCAAAATCGCGCCCGGTGCCAACAGCGGCATCAAGATCTTCGTCGATCCGGAAATCAACAAGGGCAAGGGTTCGTCCATCGGCCCGGAATTCCAGATCCTCGATGACGTGAGGCATCCCGACGCCAAGCTCGGCAGCAACGGCAACCGGACGATCGGCTCGCTCTACGACCTGATCGCCGCCCCGACGGATAAAAAAGTCAACCCCGTGGGCGAATGGAACCACGCGCACATCATTTCCAAAGGCATGCATGTCGAGTTCCGGCTCAATGGCGTCAAAACCGTCGAGTTCGACCGCGGCACTCCGGCTTGGCGCGCGCTGGTGGCGGGCAGCAAATACAAGGTTTGGCCGAACTTCGGCGAATTGCCCGCAGGCCACATCCTGCTGCAGGACCACGGCAACGAGGTCTGCTACCGCAATATCAAGATCCTCGGAACCCCCGCCAAATAAGCCCCCCCGGCCGCAGCCACTCACGTCTCCCTTCCAAGCGATCAGCTAGGGGCCAGGGTGACCCACAGCGCCAGATGGTCGCCCAGCAGGCTCCCTTGACCGTCGGACTGGATCTTATCGAGCGAATGGATTTTGCCGAGTTTGAGCAGAGTTTGGATCACGCTCAGGGCGCTTTGCGGACCGGCACCAGCGCATACGCGTGGGCGACGGGTGCCCGGCTGGCCAGAGCGTCCTGCTCAAACGTCGCGGTCTGTTTGACGAAATCGGCGTATTGGGGCCACTTCCGGATGTAGTTGAGTGTCTGACAGGCGCTGTAGGCGGTCTTGTCCTTGAATTGGTCGTAATGCGCCTGCACCGCCGCCGGATCCTCGACGTTGATCTGATCGTGGCTGATCATCCAGCGGCGCGTGTTCAGCAGGTCGCGGGCCTGCACCTCGGCGTTGCGGCGCAGCTCGTTGCGCCGCGCCACCTCCTGCGCCTGCTTGAATTGCGGCGTCGCCTCGTTGAATGCCAGGTTGATCCCGGTGGCCAGGGTCGGTGCAGGGAATTGCCCCACCGCCGCGCCGTCGATCGTCAGCTCATAGGTTCCGGTGGCCAGCCCGCTGACCGCCAGCAATTCCTGGTTGAGGTCCTGCTCGATTGGCAGCAGGGCCAAGATCACCTTGGCGGCCGGATCCACCGGCAATGGCAGCGCCTTTTCCAGCACCGTGAAGGTCACCCCGCCGTGCTTCTTGACCACCGCCGTCACCGTCGCGTTGTCGCTGACCACGGCGCGGCCGGCCGCCGCATCCACCTTGACCTTGGACACCACCGCCGGCGCGTTCTGCGCTTTCAGAAACAACCACGCCATCACCAGCTGTCCGGGCGGACCCGGATGGACCCGGTCGGGCCCCACCAGCGTGTAGTTCGGGTCTTTTTTCTGCTGTTCCAAGTTGAAGGCCGTCATCGGTCCGTGAAAGTCCACCACCGCCGCCTGGGTTTTGGCTGCCAGTTCGCGCCCGATCTCCGCGCACCGACCCAGGCCGTCGTTGCATCCCGGCTGGTTGTTGTTGCGGTCGTTGACCCCCGTCTGGTCGAACGGCGAAGGCGTGAGCAACAGCAACTTCGGCCCGCCCGCCTCGGTCCGCAGGCGTTCAGCCAGCGTTGCCATGTTCTTGCGGTAACCATCCAGCGCCTGCTGCTGCGCCGCCACCTTGGCCTCGTCCGGCTCGGCCACATACGACCCCCGGTTCACGTCGTTCATGCCGAACATGATCGCCACCGACGTCGGCTTCTTGTCGATCACGTCCTCCTGCAAGCGGCCGAGCGCGCCGCTGGCGGTGTCGCCCGACCGGCCGGCGTTGACGAAGCGCAGGGTCCGCTCGGGAAAGCGGGTCAGGTAATAGTTGTAGATCACCCCCTGAAAGCGCCCGCCGTTGGTGATGCTGTCACCGAGGAAACAGACGGTCTCGCCGTCCCGAAACACCTCGCCCCGCGCCGCCCCCGCCGCCCAGATGGCC
>JBAXBG010000002.1:0-62320 GCA_037142115.1 Verrucomicrobiota bacterium
TGGCGTCCTGATGGGAATGCTCGAACGTGATGGCAAGCGTCTGGGATTCACCTACGACACCACGTGGTTGGAATCGCCGCGCCGGTTTCCGCTGTCGCTCTCAATGCCGCTCGCGTTGAAAAAACACCCGCATTCCGTGATCGAGCCATTCTTGTGGGGCCTGCTGCCTGACAGCCCGCAGATCCTCGACGAATGGGGCAAGCGCTTCCACGTCTCCCCACGCAACGTTTTCAGCATCATCCGCCACGTCGGCGAAGACTGCGCGGGAGCCGTTCAATTTTTCCATCCGGAGCGCGGGGAGACACACGCGTCCGCAACGCCAGGATCCGACGTGCATTGGATCGACGATGATGATCTGGCCCGGCGCATCGCGCTGCTTCTGGAAAACCACGGCAGCACCCGGCTCGCGGAAGACACCGGTCAGTTCAGTCTGGCCGGAGCCCAGCCGAAGCTTGCCCTGTACCGCCACCTCCAAGCGGCAGCAGTGCTCCTGGTCACCCGCGAAGAAGTCGCCACGGCGGCAGCGCCCAGCGCCTGTGGCGAGGGCATGGCTGCCGCGATCATGACGAGGGCCTTCAGACATTCAAGGCATTGGCGACGGTCGGCTGTTGTTGCGGAGGGTGCATATGCATTTACAATTTCATGCGCGGGCAGGAGTTCTATTGCTTGCGGATCAACACCACGCCGTTCGAGTCGTCGCCGGTGTCGCCATAGATCATCGCCTTGAGCGTGAAGGCGGCCCCTGTCTGATAGTTGGCCACCTTGATGGTGTAGGCATTGGCTTGCTGGCTGCTGCCGGTGAATCCGTGGTGACGGTCCTGCCCGACCGGATCGCTGCCGTTGCGAACGACCTCGATGCCGTCGATGTCCAGCCTCTGGACACCATGGGTGAATTGGAAGGTGATGAGGTATGTGCCATTGCCATCAATGAACCCGGTGGCGTCGAAAGTGACCGCTTTGGCGGAGCCACTGCCAACTTGGCCGGACTTCCATTCGCCGATCTTCTTGCCGATTTGAGCGAACTTGTTTGTTTCGTCGATCAGGGTCCAGGTGAGGCTGTGGCTGCCGTTGGCGGCGTAGGTCGCGGCCTTGAGGGAGGCATCGTTGGGAGCGGTGAGCGGCGCTGTCAACGCCTTGGAATCGGAGCCGGGTTCGGAGCCGTCGAGAGTGTAGCGGATGCTGCCACCGGCGATCGGGCATTCGCCTGTGATGCTCAGGCGGCCATCGGCAAGTCGCCTGGCCTCGATGGTTGGAGTGGGCATGCGGAACTGATATCCGGCCTGCTGATAGCGGAGATAGTGTTGCTTCATTCGTTGACTGAAGTCCGGGTAATTGCGCGTTGCTTGAGCACTCCAGGTGACCTCGGCGAGGGCAGCCATGCGTGGCAGACTGAGGTAATCCACGTAGGCCTCCGAGGCCGCGGTGCCCCGGCCCGGTTTGTCAGCGAGAATGGCGGCACGGTGCAGGAACTGGTCGGACCAGACGCAACCGGTGGCGCCGAGGATGTTTTTCGCCGCCTTGGCATCAAGACCTGTGGGCGTTGGTTCCCAGCCGTAGGCCTTTTCCAATGAAATCGGTGCAATCCAGCCAGCCGTTGGGGGCTCTCCGGGGAGCTTGCTTTCCGCAACATCAAAGTAAGCGTGGCCGGTGAGTGACATGACGATCGGATTGCCGCGCTGGGCACCTTTGACGGCCGTGCTCGGATTGTTCCAGGTCATGATGCCGGCCTGGTTGCTCACGCCGCAGTCGAGAAGTTCATCCCAGCCGATGATGAGCTTGTTGTGCTTTTTGAGAATCTTCTCGATGCGCGTCGTGGTCCAGCCTTGTAGCTCCTTGGCAGACTTGAGACCTTCCTTTTGCATGAGTTTTTGGCAGTGCTCGCAGTGATTCCAGCGGTCGTAGTGTGCTTCGTCGCCGCCGATATGGATGAAGTTGGTGGGGAATAGCCCGCAGACCTCGTCCATCACGCCTTCCAGAAAAACCCAGGTCGACTCCTTGCCGACGCAGTAGATTTCCGGGGAGATCGAGTGGCGGGTCGGCACCTCGAAGGATTTGCCGAGGCAACCCAACTCCGGATAGGCGGCGAGGGCGGAGAGCGTGTGGGCGGGAATCTCGATCTCCGGGACCACCTCGATGTTGCGGGCTTTGGCGTAGGCGACGATTTCGCGGATGTCGGCCTGAGTGTAGAATCCGCCCGATCGCTCCTGCCCCTGGCCGCGCCATGCGCCGATGCTGGTGAGCCTGGGATATTTTTTGATCTCAATGCGCCAGCCGCAGTCGTCAATGAGGTGCCAGTGGAACACGTTCATCTTGTGCATCGCCATCATGTCCAGATAGCGCAGCACATATTCCTTGGTGAAGAAGTAGCGGGCCACATCGAGCATCATGCCCCGCCATGGATACGCCGGCTCGTCGGTGATGGTGACCGGAGGGATTGGCCACGCCGCAACGTCAAGCTTCGTCGGATGATAGATCCCGGCGTCGAGCAGTTGGCGCAAGGTCTGGGTGCCATTGATGAGCCCGGCCGGGGTGCTGCCGGTCAGAACGACGCCGCCTTCGCGCGCGACAAGCTGATAGGCCTCGCGGCTCTGGGTGTTGGCGACAGCGCCGAGCTGCAGGTGGATGCTGCCGGGACCCGCTGAACCCGCGGTCCCGACGGCCAGGGCGAGGCCGGTGGCGCGGCGCAAGGAGTGGGCTAGCAGTTCGGCGGCAGCGGCGCAGTCCCTGCCGCTGTAGGAGATCCGCGTGTGCGTCGCGAGGTGGAAGGACGCGCCCGGCCCGGCCATGAGCGAGACGGGTTTGGGAACCAGCGCATGCTGTGCCGCAAGCGGAGTGACGAGGGAGACAGCCGAAAAAATGAGGGATTTAATGGGATTGATAGGTTGGGTAGAGCAATGAAACGGGTGAATCTTTGGTGTTATGGCTAGAATGACTGCCACGCCGGCTTGTTGTCATACACCCAGCGGAAATAGTCCGCCCGCTGCAGGTCGCCTGCCGCAGGTTCATCAAGGCAGACTTTCACCACCGGATGCATTTGCAGGATGGAGGCCGGATGGATCGCGGTGATCGGACCTTCGAGCGCCGCGGCGACGGCCCGCGCTTTGTTAGATCCGAACGCAAGCAGGAGGTTTAGCCGCGCTTCCATGATCGTGCCGATTCCCATGGTGATGACGTGCTTGGGCACGCATTGGGCACTGCCGAAGAAGCGGGCATTGTCCTGGCTTGTTTGTTGGGTGAGGGTCTTGATTCGGGTGCGTGATGCGAGTGATGACGTGGGCTCGTTGAAGCCGATGTGCCCGTCAGTGCCGATACCGAGCACTTGCAGGTCGATGCCGCCGGCGGAGGTGATTTGCTCTTCGTATTGCCTGCAGAACTGCGGGATATCCGGCGCATTGCCATCCGGGATGTGGATGCGCTCTTTTGAGAGGTTGATGTGCTGGAACAGGTTTTCCCACATGAAACTGTGGTAGGATTGCGGGTGCTCGGGTGCCAGGCCGATGTACTCGTCGAGATTGAAGGTGGTGACCTGACTCCAGTCGAGGTTCATCTCAATGAGCGTGCGGTAGAGCAACAGGGGGGTGCTGCCGGTGGGCAGTCCGAGCACCGCGTTGGGCTTGTCGCGCAGCAAGCGGGCGATGATGCGCGCGGCGATATCGGTGGCGGCTTGCGGCGTGGGTTGGATGATGATTTCCATTAGGCTTGTCCCAATCGTTGACCGAGTTTCAGGCGCACATCGTCCTGGAATTGAGCGATGTGATCGCACACGAACGCCAGGATGTCCAGCGACTCATCCTCCACCAGGGGGGTGAGATCCATGCCGAAGATGAGTTGGGTGGCGGCATCCGTCGCGTGCGAGTTGAAGAACGTGGCGTTGGCGGCGCGCCGCCCGAGAGTGGCGAGATCATAGCGTTTGCCGCCGGCGATTTGCGAGTCAAAGCCACCGTTCAAGGCGGCGGCCAAATTGTCGCGACCACTAACGTCCATGAGGACTTTGGCGTCGTCGGGCAGCCAGTCGAGATTGCGCCAGACTTCACAGCCGATGACTTGTTGGGGGCGCTGGTCACGGGGCAATTCACGCATGGCCTGCAGCGCGGCCACGGTCACTCCGATGTGGGTGTCGTGTTTGTCCGCGGGGTTGTGGGTGTAGACGACCTGGGGCCTGGTGGCGGCCAGAATCTGTTTGAGATCGTTTTTCAACTCCTGGGCGCTGGGACTCTTGACGCCGCAGCTCGGATAGTCGAGCTGGATCATCGCGCCATAGCCACCGATGACAGCGGCCGTGTTTTGTTCCTGACGCCGGATCACCATCATCTCGGCATCGGTGAATTTGGCGTATGGACCGTTGCGCGAGCTGCCAGCACCGTTGGTGCAGGTCACTCCGCCAAACCACCGGTCGTCGCGGGCGAAGCAGTCCAGGATGCCATGGAAGGCCATGAATTCGAGATCGTCCTGGTGGGCGCCGATTCCCAGGTGGGTGATGCGTTGCAGTGCTGCGGCCTCGGGTTGCTGGTCGGGAACGAATAGTTCGGCGGTGGAATGGTGAAGGTTCATGGAATTAAGGGTGAGTCATTGGCAGGCTGGCGGCGGCCACCGCCTGGCCGACGCGGCGGGATTTCTCATCGGGCACATGCATGGTGATCGCGCGGGCGGCTTCCGGGAATTCCTGCTTGAGCACCTGCCGCGCTTTGGCCAGCACGATGTCCCCCCCTGCGCCGGTGGTCACGCGGCCTAGAATGAGCATGTGGGCGTAGTCGTAAAAATCCAGATAGTGGGGAATCGTGTAGCCAAGATAGACGCCGATGGTCTCGTAGATTTTGGCCGCACGTTCGTCGCCCGTTGCCATCAGCGCCTGGACTTCCACCAGCCGCTCGGGCAGATCCATGGCCTTGGGCAGCTTGATTTTCGCCGCGGGCAGGAGCTTGTTGACTGCTTGCTGTGAGAAAGAAAGCGCGCCGACGCCGGCGTCGCCGGACCATTCGTCGGCCGGGGCACGGGGATTGTAGTCCACCGGCGCGAAGGCCAGCTCGTTGAGCCAGCCGAGAACGCGTCCTTGCTTGTCCATGAATCCGGCGGCCTCGCTGGATCCCATGGCGACACCTAACATGCCGGATTGGCCGATGGACAGCGCGCCGGCGAGTGCGGTGACGTCGCCATCGTTCATCACCACCAGCGGGACGTTCCATTCCTTCTGAATGCGCTTGAAGATCGCGGCGGCTTGCGGGAATAGCTTCGTTGGGATCGCGCGCAGCAATGAGGCGGCGCGGATTTCATTGTCGACGACGATGCCGGCGGAACTTCCGCCGATGGCATCGACGCGGGGCATGCGCGCCGCAGCCCGGTGGAGTGCGGCGTTAAGGTGATGATAGTGGTATTCGGGATTGGCCTGGTTCTTGGGATCCCACGGGGTTTCCTCGGTGAAAACCACTTTCGAATCGATCACGGCCGAGACCTTGTAATCACTGGCACCAAGGTCGAAGCCGATCCGGCAGCCGGTGAGGTGACCGCCCGCCGCGACTTGCCGGTCCCTGGCGGCGGGCACCTTGTCCGGACTCGTTAGAACCACCTCGAATTTTTTGCCGTAGGCGAGGGCCATCATCTTGCAGTCGAACTTGCGTGCGCCGCGTGCCGAGTAGCTTTTGCGGATGGCCTCGCCGATGGCTGGCGGCCCGCCGAAGTGGAGTTTCCAGCCGCCACGGGCCCACAGCAGGAACTTCACGATGCGCTCGACGTAGCGCAGCGTGTCCGCATCCGCGGTGGGTTTGACCACGGTCTCGTAGCGCGAGACCAGGCCGGATTCGCGTTCCAGGCCGATGACCAGCGGCACGGCTTTGCCGGTGGCGCGGGCGCTATTGAGGTAATGACGGTTGAAGAGCACCGCGGGCAGAAATCCTGGATCGAGCGGGGCGGAGATGGCGGATGTGATGGATGGCGATGACATGATGGGTGGTGATTGGTCAGGTGGACAATTTTTTCCCTTCGAAATATTCTTCGATTTCCTCGAGCGTTTTGCCTTTGGTCTCAGGCAGGAAGAATGCGGCGGTGATGAAGTAGATCACCGTGCAACCGGCGAAGGCGAAGAACATCGTCGAGTAGCCATGTTTGCCCACCGTAGGGAGAAAGACTGCCGCGATGGTGGTGGACACCGCCTGATTGACTAGCAAGGCGATGCTCATGCCGTTGGAGCGAATGCGGGTGGGCATGAGTTCCGACAGGGCGAGCCAGACGCATACTCCCGGGCCGACGGCGAAGAAGGCGATGAAGACAAAGATGCAGCCCGCGATGGTCCAGCCATTGGCAGTGCTGGGCACCGGTGTGATCAGGGCGTTGTCGATCTTGAGTCCGGCCTTGCGCGATCCTTGGAGGTCGGCAAACGGGTTCTTGAAGAATGCATCCACGCCGGTGCTTGGCAGGCTGTCATTGCGGCTGATGCTGATGCTGGCCGTCTTGCTGTCGGATCTGGCTACATTGGTGGCCGAGGTGAAATCGCCGCATGAGTAGATGATCGAAAGGGTGGTGGCCTTGCCGGCGATGGCGTTGCCGGCTGCACCAGCGCTGGCAAGGAGTTCCTGTGCCTTGGCCTCATCGTACTTGAACGCGACCCTCTGGTCCTTCACCGCCTGTTGGGTGCCGTCGGCCAGGACCTTGACCGCGTCCACTTCAGTCACCATGGCCTGCACGGCGTCCTTGCAATCGACGCGAAGTTTTTCGGTATGGTGGAACAGGCAACCGACGGCAATCAGCGAGACAATGATGCCAGCACTGCCGACGGAGAGCAGAAACTTGCGGCCTTTCTTGTCCACCAGGGCGACGGCCCCCATCGTCATGACGAAATTGACCAGCGTGAGGATGACGTATCCCATGTGCGCCTGGGCGTCGTTCAAGCCGGCTTGGATGAGGATGGTGGCGTTGTAGCCGATGATCGAGTTGATGCCGGTGGCTTGGTTGCAGGCCAGGATCACACAGGCGAGCAGGAAGGGGATCATGTACTTGCGCGCCAAAATCGACCCTCGGGCGGTGGTGCTGCCGTCGGCGGATTTTTTGCCGCTTTCATGGGCGGCCGTTTCCCGCATTTCCTGGATTTCCTGTTCGGCCTGGTCGGCATCGCGCGATCGCAACAAGGCGCTGCGGGTGGCTTCCAGTTTGCCGCGTTTGAACAACCACCGCGGCGACTCGGTCACCACGAACGAACCCATGACAAAGAAGATGCCGGGCAGCATGGACACCCAGAAGATCCAGCGCCATGCGTGGTCCTTGGCGGCGAAGAGTTCTTCGAGGGTGCCGTTCTTTTCAATGCCACCGATCCAGATGCTGAAGCCGTAGCCGATCAGTGCCGCGGCCACGATCCCCAGGGTCAGCAGCCATTGGAAAACTCCCGTGCCTTTGCCCCGGTTGGCCGCGCTCAAACATTCGGCCAGATAGAGCGGAACCACCACTCCAATCAATCCGGCGCTGATGCCTTGCAGCAGTCGCCCCATCACCAGCGGGCCAAATCCCTCCGCCAAGGCGATGATGGGTATGCTTGCCACGAACACCCCTCCGCTGACGATCATCATCGGCTTGCGCCCTAGCAGATCGGAAAGCATTCCCGCAAAAAGTGTGGAAATGACCGAACCCAGCAGAACCGCCGCGACGATGATCGACAGTTGTCCGGCATTCAGGCCGGAGGTCGCTTCCATGTAGGGCAGCGCGCCGGCGATGATGCCGACGTCGATCCCGTATAGCAGCCCTCCCAAGCCAGCGACCAGCAGCAGGATTCGGTTGTACCCAGTCTTACCCGCTCGCGATGAGATTCCTAGTGTTTCGGCCATGTCTTTTGGTTTCCGCGGACAATCTGGAGAACTTGGGGAAAGGCGTCAAACCAAAAGTTATCACGTGCTAATTAACGGCCTCGATTCACCCGCGCGAATTCGGCCCGATCTCAGGCGGAGCGCAGCGAGGACTCGCGGATGGCCAATTTGGGCACCAAAAGGGCGTGCTGGCGCGGGGTGGCGGGATCATCCAGGCGCTGCTGCATGAAGCGCCATGCGGCGGCACACATTTCCGTGACCGGTTGCACCAAGGTGGTCAGCGGCTGCTCGAGATACTCCGTGTCTTCGATGCCATCGCAACCCACCAAGGCGACGGAGCCGGGCACGTGGATTTTCAAATCGCAAAGTCCCCGATAGATCCCGAGAGCGACGTCATCAGAGTGGCAGAAGATGGCTTCCGGCAACCCTTGGTCGCTGACGTAATCCTTCATCAACTGCCGGATGATCGGGCGTTGCTGCTCACTGAGCGGGTAGTAGATGAACTCCGGATTCAAGCCGGCATTGCGCATGGCGCGCAAATATTCAAGGCGCCGGCTCTCGTGAGGCACGTTCTTGCGCACGAAGGTTGCGTGGGCGATCCGGCGGAATCCGGATTCGATGAGATGCGCCATGGCTTGCGCTGTGCCGGCTTTGAAATCGACTCTTACATGGTCGGTCTGGGGCGAACAGTAGGTGCCCAAGCCGACTACCGGAATCGACTTTTTTGCAAACGCTTCGAGTTCCCGCTGAACCGATGCTGAGGCGTCGACGGCAAAAATCCCGTCCACCGGGACATTCGACCAAATCTGATTCCTGACAGCCTCCCTGACTTCCGAAATGATCAACTCCTGCCCGGTTTGTTTGGTCAGACGTCCCAGTTCGCGGGCGACATGGGTGTAATGCGTGGAAATCTGGTCGGGAATCCACAGCGCGATGATGCCGGTGCGCTTGCTGCGCAGCGCCCGCGCATGGGGATTCGGGCGATATCCCATCGCCGCCGCCGCCGCCTGAATCCGTTCGCGGGATTCTTTGGCGACTTGCGGGTAGTCGCCGAGAGCAAACGTGACGAGCTGACGAGAAACGCCCAGCTTCTTAGCAATTTGTGCCTGAGTTACCATGTTTCTGGGGGCGATCAGAACTGAGGGATGGCGACAATGCAAGCCCGTGATGACCCGACAGGCGGCAACGACTCTACGGGTTGCCCGGACTGCACATCCGGCATCCTGTGGTTGAATGATCTTGATGGGTTCGATGGTTCCTTTGTCATGATGTCTGAGCCATAACTCCGGGGCACCGGCCGCGGAGTGGGGGGTGCCACCTTTCAGAGACGCGAGCGTGTCATGGATTTCAATACTGCGGCCACTGTCGAAGGCGGTCAGCGACGGTCGCAGAGCGCCGCTACATTTGGCCCTGTAGCGGGGCACTCCTGCCGGCCGCCTGGAAAGGATTCAGAGGCGGGCTGAAGCCCGCGCTCCGTAGCCAATCACCCTGTGCCCAGGAAGAGCAACCGCGCCCGGGCGGCTAGATTCTAACCGCCCTGAGGGCGAGAAACAGCGGGAACTCCTGCGCCGCGCGGTGCTCGGCCTTGCTGAACGGGCCGGTGGCCTGCGACCGGCGGTGGCTGTAGAGTTCCTCGCAGGCGGTCACGGCCAGTCCGCCCTGGCCCAGAGCCGTGAGCAAATCCGCCAGCGGCCGGTGGTGGAACGCGGTTTGTTCGCCGGTTCCCTTGCCCGGGTGGGTGGTGATGGGAATCTCCAGCGGCGTCCGGTAGCTGTCGAGCCGGCGGAACTGGATTTTCTGGTCGGCGTCCCAACCCCAGTGGCTGGCGCGCGGAATGCGGAAACACGGATGCATCAGCACCAACAGCGCGCGGCCGCCGGGTTTGAGGGCGCGCGCGAGGTTCGCAAACATCGCCGCCACGTCCGCCACGTCGTGCACCGCCATCAGGCAGGCCGCCGCATCGTGGCTCGCGTCCACCCACGTGCCGGGCTGGCTCACATCGGCTACCACCCAGGCCACCCGCGGGTCGCTACCGTGGCGCGATTTCGCCGCCGCGATCAGCCGCGGGCTGGCATCCACCCCGGTGAAGCGGCCGATGCCCGCGTCCAGCAGCGGCTTGACCAGCACGCCCTGGCCGCAGCACAGGTCGAGGATCGCCTCGCCGGGTTGGGGGGCCAAGATCCGCAGCGCGGCGGGCAGGATGACATGCCGATGGTAATCCGAACCCGCTTCGCCGACGAGTTTGTCATACCAGGCGGCCACCGGATCCCAGCCGCGGTCGGCCGCGCTCGAATCGTGGGAGCGCACCGGCGCGGCTGGCCGGCCAGGCGGGCGGCTGGCCTGCGAGTGTTGATCCTGCGGGCGATGGTTAGGGCGGCGTGGCGGCGGTGGCATGGCGGGTCGGTATTGCGGGGATTCGGTCCGCGCCGTCATACCACGATTGGAACACAATGCGACACTTTCATACCGGGGGCGAGTTCTGAGGCGGGAGCTCCGTTGGAAACCTGGCGGCGAGACGCCACCATCACGGCCTGCCGCGGCACGCGGCGGCCACGGTTGGGAGCGCGAGTCTCCAGACTCGCACTCTGGCGTTACGCGGTGACCGCGCCGCGGTCGTCGTTGAGGCCGGATTTTTCCAGGAAGTAGTCGTAGCCGCCGGTGTAGCGGGTGACGATGCCGTCGTTGATGTGGAGAGTGGTTTCGGCGAGGTTGCGGATGAAGTGGACGTCGTGGGAGATGAAGACCAGGGTGCCCTGATAGCTCTTGAGGGCGTTGACCAGCGAGTCGATGGAGAGGATGTCCAAGTGGGTGGTTGGCTCGTCCATGAGCAGGAGGTTGGGCGGATCGACCAGGAACTTGACCAGGTTGAGGCGGGATTTTTCCCCGCCGGAGAGCACGCCGCAGCGTTTTTCGACGTCAGTGCGGCGAAACAGGAAGGTGCCGAGGATCGAGCGGGCGTCCTCGTCGCGCAGGGTGGTGCAGGCACCCATGACTTCCTCGAGTACGGTGTTGTTTTCGTTGAGCGATTCGATCCGGTGCTGCGAGTAATACCCGAGCTTGGTGGCGTGGCCGGGGACGCGCTGGCCGGCGTCGATGGGGAGGATTCCGGCCAGGATCTTGAGCAGGGTGGACTTGCCCGAGCCGTTAGGTCCGACCAGCACGATGCGGTCGCCGCGTTCGATGGTCAGGTCGAGGTCCTTGTAGATGCGTTTGTCGCCGTAGGACTGGCCGACTTTGATCAGCTCCATGACCTTCTGGTTGGAGCGCGGCGGTTGGGGGAAGGTGAATTTGAACGGCTTGCGCGGCGCGCGCGGCTTGTCGATGCGCTCGAGCTTGTCGAGGAATTTGATCCGGGATTGGACCTGGGCGGCCTTGGAGCCGATCTGGCGGAAGCGGTCGATGAATTCCTGGTGACCCTCGATTTCCTTGTTCTGGTTGCGGTAGGCCTGGGTCTGCTGGTCGAAGCGTTTTTCGCGTTGCTCGAGGAAGGCGGTGTAGTTGCCGGGGTAGGAAATGAGCTTGGCGGCGTCGGGATCGATTTCCACCACGGTTTCGATGATGGTGTCCATGAAGTCGCGGTCATGGGAAATCATCAGGATCGCACCCGAGTAGTTGAGCAGGTAGCGCTGGAGCCACAGCAGCGAGATCAGGTCGAGGTGGTTGGTCGGCTCGTCGAGCATCAGCAGGTCAGGCTCCATGACCAGGAGTTGGGCGAGGTGGGCGCGCATGACCCAGCCGCCGGAGTATTCGCGGGCGGGTTGGTGGAAGTCGTCCTGTTTGAAGCCGAGGCCGTTGAGGATTTTCTTGGCCTTGGGTTCGAGTTGATAGCCGTTGAGGTGGTTGAATTGGTCCTGGGCCTTGGCGAAATCCGGGTGCGACAGGTCGCCGGTTTTTTCGTGTTCGCGCATGGTTCGCAGGATGCCGATCATTTCCGGGGTGATGCCCATGGCGATTTCGATGATGGTTTCATCGGTGGGGGTGCCGGCTTCCTGCGGCAAATAGCCGGTGATGGCGTAGTCATCGCGTTCGATGGTGCCCTCGTCGGGCGAGTCTTCGCCCAGGATCATGCGGAACAAGGTGGACTTGCCGGCACCGTTGGGGCCGACGAGGGCGACGCGTTCGCCCCAGTTGATGGACATTTCGGCCTCGCGCAGCAGGGTGCGTCCGCCGAGGGTCTTGCTAAGCTGTTTGATCGTGAGCACGGGGTGGGTGTAGTGGAGGAGGGAGCGGGGGGCAAGAAATTCAAATTGGCGGGGCGAGCCGGGCCGGCATCCCCGACTATTGACCTTGACGCGTCGGGGGGGGGGCGGGCTTGATAGCGCATCCTAACCACACGTATGTCCTTTCCCACCGTTATTCACCCCCTCATGCCGCGTGGCATGGGTCGTTTCCTGGCCCTCACCGGAGTTGCCGTGCTGTCGCTTGCGGGCACGCTGCACGCCCAGGATTTTGAAGGCAAAACCATTGCCGAGGTGGCGGTGCGCTTCACCGGCACCAAAACCGTGGATGAGGACCGGCTGCGCAATTTGATGACCTCCAAGGCCGGCACGCCCTATCACGCCGAGAACCTCGACACCGACATCAAGTCGCTGTTCGAGTCCGGGTTGGTCGACGACGTGCGCTTTCTGGCCGAAGCCGTGGGCGACAAGGTGAAGCTGATTGCCGAGGTCACGACGCGTCCCGGTTTGGGCGGGGTGGGTTTTGTCGGCAACACGGTATTCACCGATCAGAAGCTGGCCAAGGAGTCGAAAATGAAAACCGGCGGCACGCTCAGCGACGAGCAGATCCTCGAAGCGCGCCGCAACATCGAGAAATACTATCAAGGCTACGGCTATCCGGACGTGCGGGTGACCCACCGCACCCAGGCGACCAGCCGGGCGGGCATGTCCGACCTGATTTTCGTGATTGATGAGGGGTCCAAGAATGAGATTCGCAAGATTCGCTTCGAGGGGATTCACGCCTTCACCGATCCCGAACTGCGCAAGGAAATGAAGGTCAAGCCGAAGGGCTGGTTTTCCTGGCTGACCAAGTCCGGGCGCTTTGAGTCCAACCAGTTGGACAGCGATTTGGACGCGATCCTGGACTACTACCGCAGCAAGGGCTACCTGCGGGCCAGCAGCCCGGGGATCCGGCGCGAGCCGGTGGGTGATGGGCGGGTGGATCTGGTGATTCCGATCAACGAAGGCGAAAAATACACCGTGTCGGGCATCGGGTTCGCCAAAATGACCGTGTTCAAGCCCGAGGAACTCTATCCGAGCCTGACCTTGAACACCAACCACGCGTATTCCTCCAAGGCAATGCGCTCCGACATCACCATGATCCGCAGTTATTACGGGTCGCGGGGGTATGCGGATGCGATGGTGACCCCCGATATCCGCGATGCCGGTCCCAACCGGGTGAGCATCACCTATCGGGTGACCGAAGGGTCCCGCTTCCGCGTGGGGCGCGTCAACATCGCCGGCAACACCAAGACCAAGGACAAGGTCATCCGCCGCGAAATCCCGCTCAAACCGGGTGACCAGTTCAACACCGTTGAACTCGAAACCACCAAATCCCGGCTCCAAAACCTCCAATACTTCAGCGACGTGCAAACCTCCGGCGCGCCGGGCGGCTCCGGCTACCGCGATGTGAATGTGCTCGTCGAGGAAAAGGCCACCGGCTCGGTGGGGGTTGGCATGGGGTTCAGTTCGATCGACAGCATCGTCGGTTTCCTGACCCTGGAGCAGTCGAACTTTGATTTGTTCAATCCGTGGAACTTCACCGGTGGCGGCCAGCGCTTTGCGATGAATCTGCGCGCGGGGACCCAGCGGTCCGAGTTCAGCATCTCGTTGGTGGAGCCCTGGTTCCTGGACCAGCAGCTCGCCCTCGGCGGCGAGCTGTTCTACAAGGAGTCGAGTTATTTCAGCGACTACTATGACCAGAAAAACGTCGGTGCCTCGATCTCGCTGCGCAAGCCGCTCGGTGCCAAGAGCTCGATCAAGGGGGAATACCGGCTGGAAAACGTCAATATCGACTCCAGAGTGAACAACGAATCCTATCAGGATGGCGGCGGCCTCCCTGACGGCGACAACTCGCAGCTTTCCCAGCATAAAATCGGCGGGGACTTCCTGCGCAGTGCGGTGAGCACCAACTTCCTGTATGACAGCCGCGACAGCAGCATCCAGCCGCGCAGCGGCCACAAGATCGATCTGGGATTGACCTATGCCGGGGTGGGCGGGGATGTCGACACGTTCACCTTCTCCGCGCAAGGCCAGAAATACTGGAACCTGAAGTGGGACTCGATCTTCTCGGTGAATGGCGAGCTGGCGTTCGTGGACAGCGTGGGCGGCAAAGACATACCGATCTTCGAGCGGATGTTCCTCGGCGGTGGCCGGACACTGCGCGGGTTCAAGTTCCGCGATGTCGGGCCGCGTGACACGGGCTACACCGACGAAGTCTACGGCGGCAATTCGCTCGGTTACGTTTCGTTTGAATACACGGTGCCGATCATCGAAACCATCCGCGCCGCGGTGTTCTCGGACATGGGGTTTGTCAACGCCAAGAGTTGGGATCCCAACCCCAGCGACCTCTACAGCGACGTGGGTTTCGGTATCCGCCTGAAACTGCCGATCAGTCCGATGCCGCTGGCGCTCGACTATGCGCTGCCGATGTCCACCCCAGACGCCAAGTCTGACAAGGGCGGGCAGTTCAACTTCTATCTGAACTACCAGTACTGAGCCGCGGCACGGGGTGCGGGCCGGCTGGCATCCCGCGGGATCAGTTCGCCGGGAAGACGACGTCCTGGCCGGCGGCCGGGCCGTGGCCGAACTTGTCGCCGATGTCCTTGCTTGAGACAAAGAGCATCAGGCCGATGAGCGCCAGGGCGCAGGCGGTTTGCAGGATTTCGAGCGGCTTGGCCTTGACCGGCCGGCCGAAGATTTTTTCGAGGAAGGCAAGGGTGATGTGGCCGCCGTCGAGCACCGGGAAGGGCATCATGTTGAGGACGGCCAGGTTGACGTTGAAGAGCACCATGAACGAGAACACCCGCCGCCAACCGTCCTCCATCTGCAGGAATTGATAGAGCAGCGAACCGATGCCGATCGGGCCGCTGAGATGGCCGACCCCGATGCTGGAATCCTTGGCCCACACGCTGGAGATGGTGGTCCACATCATGCGCAGCGTGTCGGACACCTGGCGGATGGGTCCCGGATGGACGAGGCTGCGGTTCTGATAGGGCGCGTTGAAGAAGCTGAGTCCCAGCATTGGCCCCTTGCCTGCGGGGGCGGCCGGGATCTGCGGGGTGGCGGTGAGCTTGAGCGTTTGGCCATGCCGCAGGATCTCCAATTCGATCGGCTTGGCACCGGTCGCCTTGACGAAGGCCAGGGCGGCCGCGTCATCGGCGAATTTTTGCGAATTCATGGCTACCAGCGTGTCGCCAGCTTTCAGGCCGGCTTTTTTGGCCGGGCTGCCCGGGAGGATCGAGCCGATCTCGATGTGATCGTCTTCCGGGCCGATGCCGACCTGGCGCAAGCCGTTGCGCTGGAACCATTTGGTTTTGGCGGTGCGGAATTCGGAGACCAGGGTGAGCGGGGCGGGGCAGCCGGGGCGCTCGACGGTGAACTCGATTTGCAGGCCCTTGCTGAGGATGATCCCCTCGGTGATGCTGTCGAGGGAGCCGGCGAAGCCGTTGACCGGTTTGCCGTTGATGTGGGTGATTTTATCGCCGGTGTGGATCCCAGCCTTGGCCGCCGGGCTGTCGGCCAGGACCTCGCCGACGATTTGCGACGGGATGAAATCCTTGGGAGTGCCGACCTGCCACACGACCACCGCCGAGAGCAGGGCCAGCAGCATCGAAAACAGCGGGCCGGCGAAGGCGACGATGATCTTGTCCAGCGGACTGATCGGCGGCAGCGTGGCGCGCTCGACGGCCTCACCTTCTAAAGCTTCCATCGGTGCCATCTGCGGCAGGGCGACAAACCCGCCCGCAGGGATCCAGCCCAGCCCGTACTGGACGCCGTTGATTTCCTTTTTCCAAATTGCCTGGCCAAACCAGATCTGGAAGCGGTCGATTTGCAGGCCGCGCCATTTGGCCGCCCAGAAGTGACCGAGTTCATGCACGAAGATGATGACGTTGAAGACCGTCAGCACGACGGCAATCAGCACGATCACATGGAGAATGGTGGAAAGGACGGACATGGGTAATTGCAGGACTGCGGCAACTTAGCGTCACCGGCCGGTCCGGCAAGTCCATTAAATCCTCTGGCATCCGCCACTCCGGCAAAAACGGCACGGCGCGGCGGCCCGCCGCACCGTGATTTTTTGCTGGCGGCGGCCTTGGTCGGACCGGGCCGGGCAACCTACCTTGCCGCCCCGTGACGTGCCTAACCCTGCGGCCTCATCGAGGCTGCTCCACCCGGCGAGATCCATCGCCTTCACTACCCGCGCCGGTAAGGAACCGGGCCTCAAAGGCGGCATAGAGAGGCGTGCCGGAACTGGTGGTGGCTCTGGGGTCCAGGCGGATGCCGTAAGTCGTGTGAGGCAGCCAGCCGGACGGTCCCGGGTGGTAAGTCAGGGTATCGTTGGCCACCCTGGTAGTGGACCAGGCGAACGATCCGGTGGTGGCCGGCAAGGTCGTGAACGCGGCCTCGACCGAGGCCGGCGTCATCGCGGTGCTGAAATGGATCACCAGCGGCGTGCCCGTGGCAACACCCGCGGTGTCGTGTGCCGGCGAGATGGCGGTCACCACCGGATCGAGCGCCAGCACCTGGGATTGGGCGATGAAGATTTTCGCCGAGGTGCCCGCCATCAGGATGGCTGGGATTTCCGGCGTGGCTGTCACCGTCAGACATTCCGCGGGATTGAGCAGGTTGGTCAGGACCGTGCCCGCAGGATAGATCGTGGGCCGGCTGGGCAGGGTTTGGTTGGTGCCGGAGGTGTTGAGCGCCACCAACACCTCCTGCTCACCGAGCTGGCGCGAGTAGGCCAGCAGTCCCGGGCCGGTCGGGCTGTGCCATTGGCTGACATGATCCCCGAGGCGCAGGGCGGGATACAGCCGCCGCAAATTATTCAGCTTGGCCACTGCCTGGAACAACGGGTGCGCCATGGCGAAGTTGTCGCCGCGCGACGGCCCGTGCTCGAACTGGCCGGCGAACATGTCCTCCCGGTTGTCAGGGTCGCCGCCGCCATCGAATCCCTGTTCGGTGCCGTAATACAAGCATGGGATGCCACGCGCGGTATACAGAAAGGCCAGCGCAACCTCGAGCCGCGGCACCTGACCGTTGGCATTGCCGGAACTCAGGAACCGCGGCTGGTCGTGATTATCGAGGAAGGTGACCAGCCGGTCCCGGGCCTCCGGGGCGTAATGCTCCGGCAGCGCGTGGTAGCGGCTTTCTATCTGTTGGGTCTTGCCCGTGGCGCGGGCGAACACGCTGTTGATGGTGAAATACAACGGATAATCGACCACCGAGTCGAGCGCGAAGGCGCCGCCCGCGCGGCGGCCGGTGTAGGACCCGCACTTGGCATCCGAGGTGTCGTAAACCTCGCCGAACATGAAAAAGTTGGAATTGTTGTTAGATGCGGCGGCGGCGCGCAGCGCGGGGCACCAGTTCTGCCAGAACCCCAGGTTGACATGCTTGACGGTGTCCACGCGGAAGGCGTCGAAACCGGCGGTGGCGAGCCAATACTTGTAAATTTGGATCATGCTCTTCTGCACGTAGCTGGATTCCGTGCGGAAATCGTCCAGCCCGCAGAGCGCGCCATTCTCGACCTGGGTGGGGTCGCCGTAGTTGCGGATCGGGCCGTTGTTGTGGAACAGGTCGCCGAGGCGCGGGGTGGTGGCGCTGTCGAAGGGCGGCGCGTATTGTTTGGCGGCATTGGCATAGCGCAGCGTGTAGCCGTTAGGCGGGTGGCGGAACGCGGCGGCCGGGGACGAACTGCCGCTCTCGATGATGGTGCTGCCATGGTTGACCACAATGTCGTCGATCACCAGCAGGCCCAGGCGGTGGGCCTCCTGCACCAGGTGTTGCAAGCTGGCCAGCGTGCCCAGGCGGGGATCGACGTGATAGAAATCGCTGCCGGCGTAGCCGTGGTACTCGCCGTTGATGTTGCGCACCACCGGCGAGATCCAGATGGCGGTGGCGCCCAGCGCCTTGACGTAATTGAGCTTTTGCTCGATGCCGGCGAAATCGCCGCCGTGAACGCCGGTGGCCTTGGCCGGGTTGTATGTCCCGGCGGCGTTGTCATTGGTGGGGTCACCGTTGCAGAAGCGGTCGCTGAATATCTGGTAGATGCTTTGGGATTTCCAGAAATCCGCGTTCAGCTCCGGGGTGTAATTGGGATTGAGCGTGAGAATGACCTTGTCGAGTTTGATGCCGCTGTCGCGCATCCAGACGTGGAGCGTGTGCGGGCCGCTGCTGCCCACGCTGAGCGTGGCCGGAGCGCTGGAGTTGAGGAGGCGGCGGGTCCAGTGCCAGCTGCCGGCGCGGCCGAGAGTCATGGCGGTGGCCGGGGATCCATCCAGCGCGGCATGGACGGTCAGGCCGCCGCCGCCGGCCGCCTGGCCGCGCAGCCACAGGTAGTAGGTTCCTGGGGTGGCAAACTCCACGGGGAATTGCAGCTCGGGGCTGGTGGCGGCGAGGTCGGCGGTGCGGGTCGTGCCGTCATTGGGCAGCGCTTCCATGTATCCGCTGCCGCTAAAGCCAGGGACGGTGCGGCGCGTCTGCCACGAGTGAGGCCCGGGTGCCGTGTTGGCGGCGAATGATTCGCATTCCAGCACCGCGAACCCCATCGCTTCGCGGGTCGTCTGCGCGGGCGAAAGTGCTGGCAGGAGCAACGATCCGCAGGCGGCCAAGACGGCCGATTTCAAGTGCCGGGCATTCATCTTGCGCATCACACTAGTGTATGTGCCGAACCCGGGGAAAGTTGGCGGATTTTTGAATTTCATGTGATTCAGCGGCCGGCGGCGTGGATGATCCGTGCCAACTGGCGGTTGAATTCGGCGGCCGCGGCCAGTTCCGCCAGCCCCAGGTGCATGCGGTAGCGCCAATAATAGGGCATGATCGCCGGCACATTGATCCGCTCGGCTTGTGGCTCGGGGTGGCGGATCGTTTCATCCATCGCCAACAGATCCTGCAACGGAAAAATCGCCCACATCGCCGGGGACTCAAGGTGCTGCCAGATCATCCGGGTGGCGGCTTCTCCCGAGAGTTCGGCCGCGGGAAAAGCCCACCCGAACATTTGCCAGGCAAAGCGCGCCGTCGCGTGGGCATCCTCTTTCCACCAGGCGCGCAGCGTCGGCATGTCGTGGGTCGATGGACTCACCACGCTCAGGTACGGGGCGTCCTCCGGATGGAAAAACTCGATCTGGTGGGTCTTGGGCATGCGCTGGATTTCGAGCGTGAGGATGCCGAGTTGTTGCATGACGCCCAGCACGCAGGCCGGCACCATCCCGAGATCCTCGCCGCACAGCAGCATCGCGCTGGCTTGCCGCATCGCGGGCAGCTTCTCATACCCGCCGGCCTGCCAGAAATCCTCCTGCCTCCGATAGAAATAGTCGTTGTAAAGGTCGTCCATGCGCCCGCGCTCGGCGGGGTCCAATTCCTGATAGGAACGCGTCGCCTGCATCGCGCAGCGCGGATGGAACCGCGTGCCGTGCGAGCCGGCCACCTCGAACAACAGCACCTCGCTCGCGCAATCCAGCAGGCCGGTCCGGATCCGCTCGTCGGTCGGCTCCTGCGCGAAATAATCGACCAGCCGGCGCTGGGTGGCCACCGCATCGCGCAGCTGGAAATAGCCCGCGCCGCAATCGTCCAGAAAGCGTTCTTTCACCTCACCCGCCGCGTCACCGAACAGTTCCGCCAGAAAATGCTCGCGGATGTAGGGCCGGCAATAGCGGTTGAAGTCAAACGCGATGCCCCGCGCGCGGATTTCATCGCGATGAATCGGCAGCGCCGGATCGAAGTGGCCCATGATGCCCTCGACCTGGTCATAGGGCACCTGCCAGATCCGGAAAAACCCGAGGATGTGATCGATCCGATAGGCGTCGAAGTAACGGCTCAGCTGGGCGAACCTGGCGCGCCACCAGGCATAGTCATCCTGTTGCATGGCCTCCCAGTTATAGGTCGGGAACCCCCAGTTCTGGCCTTTCACCGCGAACGCGTCCGGCGGTGCCCCGGCCTGCGCGTCCATCTTGAACAACCCCGGCGCGGACCAGGCATCCACGGATTGGCGGTCGATGCCGATGGGCAGGTCCCCCTTGAGGGCGAGCCCGCGCGCGTGCAGATGGCTGACGGCATCCGCGAGTTGTCGGTCCAGCTCGCATTGCAGCCAGAGATAATAGGCCATCTCGGGCCACCGCGGATGATTGGGAGCGGTCAAAGCCTGCACCCGCGCCGGGTCATAGACCGTCCATTCCTCCCAGCGGCTGAAGTCGGCGGTGCCGTAATGATCGCGCAGCACGCAGAATGCTGCATATGGAACCGCCCACTTGCCGTTTGTTGATAGAAAGTCCCGGAACGCGTCGCCGCCCGTGATCGCGCGGTGGTGGCGCTCGAAGATCCGGCGGGTGAGGGCGAATTTCAGCCGCATCACCGCCTCGTAGTCGACCTGATCGAGCGCGTTGAGTTGCGCGCGCGCGGCGGCCAGGTCGCGGGTGAACGCCGGCGGCATCGCGTAAGCCAGCGCGTCGATGCGCAGATAGAGCGGGTGCAGCGCGAACACGCTGATCGCCGAATACGGATACGAGTCGGTCCAATCGTGCGCCGAGGTGGTGTCGTTGATGGGCAGGATCTGGATCAATTTGAGTCCCACGCCCTGCGCCCAATCCGCCAGCGGTTTGAGATCGGCGAACTCGCCGACGCCCAGGCTGTGCTCGCCGCGCAGCGCGAAAACCGGCAACGCAACGCCCGCCCCGCGGAACAGGCCGGCAACTTCCCGTCGGTAACCTTCATCACTCACCTGCGTCCATTGGCGGGAGCCCTCGGTGCGGGCTGGCAGAATGCGGTTTGCGCCAAGTTCAAGGCTGGTGACGCGTTGCGCGGCCCGGTCTAACAACCCGTATTTGTACTCGATGTGCCAATCCGTCGGCAGATAGAGCGCGGCCCGCCAGATGTTGGGGGCGGTTTCGCGCAGCGGCACCGCCGCCTGCCAGTCCCAGTCGCCGAGCTCGGTGACGCCGCCCAACAGGCAGGGCACCTGGCCGGCGGGCACCGCCGCCATCCGCAGTTGGAACGAGTGGTTGGCGGTGGGCGGGGTGGTGAGTGGCTGCAACGGCCCGGCGGCGGGCAGCACCGCGCGCAAGGCCTTGGTCTCAAAGGCATAATCCACCGTGCCCGCGGAGCACCACGTGTCCAGCAGCAGCCAGGCGTCGAGCGCGGTCGGATCCGGCTCGGCGACGCGCGGGCCGTGCCACTCGTCGAGCAGCACGCCGTTGGAAGTCTGGCGGAGTTGATAGTGGTATTCCAGGCGCAGGCGTCCCGCGGCGTGGATCTCCAGCCGGGATTCCCATTGCCGGTCGTTGAGCCAGTGCAGCGGCACGACCTGCTCGATCCGCACGCCCGCGTCGTCGAGCACGGCCGCGTATTTCAACCACAGCGACTGGCCGGGAACGGTGTGATAATTCAGGCGGAAAACGAGATGCATGGATGGAGGAAGGTGAAACTTACCGGGTCGGTGGCGCGGTGGCGGTGGCGATTTCCAGGAGCAGCGCCGAACAGGGCGCCAGCTCCGGCAGGGCGACGCCCTCGTTTTCCAGTAGCTTGGCGGCCGCCTGGCCGGTCCAGTTGGAGCCGAGTCGGTCGGTGAAGGCCCAGGCCGCGTCGCCGGGGCGGCCCAGGAGGCACCGGGCAGCTAACGGGATGCGGATTTTCACTCCCCGCAGCGTCTCCGAACCGTGGAAATTGGCAACCACCAGAAAGGCCTGGCCGGTTTGCGGGTGGTGGCGCAAAAACGCGTACAGCCAGTGGCCGGAGGAGGTTTCGCCCGCCAACCGGCCGAACGCGGGATTGTCGTGGTTGGCAGGGTTCAGCCCGTAGAACTCACCCGCCGTGAAGGCGCGGGCCCGGGTGGCACGGATGAGTTGGCCATACCAGGAGCGCAGTGATTTTTGATTATCGCTGAGCCGCCCGCCGTCGAACCTGCCGGAGTTGACCCATTTGGTGAACTCGGGCATCGACCAGTAATCGAAGATCGAGGTGCGCGAGTCGTCACCCCCGAAACCTTCCGCGCCGGCGGCGGGTTCGCCGACTTCCTGCCCGTGATAGAGCATCAGCGGCCCGCGGCCCATGGCGAACAACACCGCGGTCACCGGCTTGCCCACCTGCATGCCCAGGCCGCCCCATTGCTTCGGGCTGGCGAGACGGACTTCGTCGTGGTTTTCCGCGTAGCGCAGCGATTGGTGGAATCGCAGGCCGGTGAGTGTGAGCGGATCGAGATCGTTGGCCCATTTTCCTGCTTGATAGATTCCGGCCAGCACGTCATAGCTCGGATCATCGTAAACCGCGTCGAATCCGGCACGCAGGAGCGCATCAAGCACGTTGCCTTCGGTGAGTTTCGCCGGGTCGTTGTCATAGGCCTCCGCGGCGAAGAACACCTGCGGGTTGCGGGCGCGACAGCGCGTCACCGCCCAGCGCCAGAATTCCATGGGCACCAGGTGCGCCATGTCGGCGCGGAAGCCATCGACTCCCATCGTCTGCCAGTAGCCCAGAATCGCATCCATGGTGCGCCAGGTTTTGGGCACTGCGGCGGGCGCAGCCGCCGGGCCGGGCAGATGGGAGGTGTCGCGGCCGGCGGTGAAATCGTGGCCGTAGTTGAGCTTCACCGTCTCATACCAATCGTCAGCCGTGGGTGCCCAGGACACCACGTTGTTGCCCGTGACGCGTGCGAAGGTGGTTTCCGGGGCGAATTTCCCGTCGCCGCCCGGGCGGCCGGCGGTCGGGAGTCGCAACGGCGGGCCGCCGCCAGGGTGCCGCCCTTGCAGATAGTAAAAATGGTTGTCGCGCGCGTAGAACGCGCCGCGCTCGTCGCCCGTGCCAAACGAGAGCTCCGGGCGGACCGCCGAGACATAGGAACGCGCCACGTGGTTGGGCACGAAGTCGATGATCACCTTGAAGCCGCGGCGATGGCACCGTTCTAACAACGACTGGAATTCCTCCAGCCGCCGGGCGGGATCCAGCGCGTAGTCCGGGCAGACATCGAAGTAGTCCCTGATGGCGTAGGGGCTGCCGGCGATGCCCTTCAAAATATCCGGATCATCGGCGGGATGGTCCGGATAGGCGGTGCCGCTGGCCTGGGCCAGCACGCCGGTGAGCCAGAGGTGGGTGAAGCCCAGCTGTTGGATCGAATCCAGCGCGGCGGGCGTGATGTCGGCGAATTTCCCGCAGCCGTTTTGGGCGAGGGTGCCGTTGGTGTGGCGGGTTTCGTTGGTGTTGCCGAAAGTCCGGACCATGAGCTGATAGATCACCGGCCGGCGTTGCTCGGCGGCGCGGCCGCTGAGGACCAGCACGGCGAGGGCCATCCCGGCGAGCAGGCCGCGCCAGATCATGGTTGCGGGAGGGTTCCGGTTTCCGACTCATCGCCCACGATGAGCGTGGCAACGGCGGCGATGGCCATGGCCACCCCGCCCACCAGCACCGCCTTCATCGCGTCGCCTCCCAGCAGGGTGTCCACCAGCCTGCCCAGAACCACTGCCGCTAGAATCTGCGGCAGGACAATGAAAAAATTGAACACTCCCATGTAGAAGCCCATCTTGTGGCCTGGAATCACGTTGGCCAGCATCGCGTAGGGCATCGACAGGATCGACGCCCACGCCACCCCCACGCCCGCCATCGCCAGCAGCAACATCGCGGGTTGTTTGACCAGCGCGGCTGAAACCAGTCCGAGCGCGCCCATCGCGAGACAAATCATATGGATGCGCTTGGCTGCCAGGAACCGGCTCAGGGCCAGCAGCACGAAGGAAAACCCGAAGGCCACGAGATTGTAGGCCGAGAAACAGACCCCGCCCCAGGCCGCGCCCTCCTGGTAGCGGCGGGCCGCGGCCAAGGTCGCCTGCAAGCCGGCGGCCGCCTCCGGGATGCCCGCTTCACCGGCCGCTCCGGCCTGATGGGTGGCGAGCGCCAAGGCGAAGCTTTGAACCAACGGGCTGGCGGTCTCCTGTGGGGTGGCCGGGGTGGTGGTGGCAATCCCCTCGTGGATCAAGGATTCGAGAATCGCGGCGTCGATCCGTTCGCCGGCGTCGCGCTCGGGCGGGCTCAGCCCTAACATCTGAGCGGCCGCCCCCGACCACGTCCGGTTAGGGCGGCCGGCCGTCGCCGCAACGGCGAGCGCGTTCTTTTTCACCTCGTAGGCCTTGGCCAGGGCGGCCGCCGGAGCGAACCACCGGGGATCGTGATCCATCCGCGCCCGGGCCACCGCATCATGCAGCCCCAGCGGGCGGCCGCCGAAAACCCCTTTGCTAACCGCCGGCACAAAGTAGATCCACATGCTGAACAGCGCCAGCCAGGTGAAAAACTGGACCACCGAGAGTTGTTTCATCGCCGTGGGCATCGAGCCAATGCCTTGGAAAATCTCCCGGAACGCCTGGCCCAGCCCCGCATGCTCGCGCTTCTGGCGCGCGAATTCGCCGAGGTCCGGCGGTGGATACTCGCGGGTGGTCAGGATGGTCACCAGCACCGCCGCCAGAAAGACCGCCGCACCGATGTAAAACGCCAGCTTGACGGCCGGCGGGACCGGGCTTTCGACGGTGGCCTCCTTGCCCACCCCGAACCCGTTGGTTAGAATGAAGGGCAGCGCCGAGGACAGCACCGCTCCCAGGCCGATGAGCAAGCTCTGCATCGCGAACCCGCGCTTGCGTTGATCCTTGGGCAGCAGGTCCCCGACGAATGCCCGGAACGGTTCCATGCTGATATTCACCGACGCGTCCAGGACCCACAACAATCCCGCCGCCACCCACAGCGCCGGTGAGTTCGGCATCGCGATCAAGGCCAGACTCGCCAGAACCGCCCCGGCCAGAAAATACGGCCGCCGCCGCCCTAACCGCGTCCACGTCCGGTCGCTGTAATAGCCGATGATCGGTTGGATGATCAAGCCGGTGAGCGGAGCGGCCAGCCACAGGATCGGAATATCCTTCTCATCGGCCCCCAGGAACTGATAGATCGATGACATGTTGGCCATTTGCAGGCCCCAGCCGAACTGGATGCCGAGAAATCCAAACGACATGTTCCAGATTTGCCACAAGGTTAAGCGGGGTTTGTCAGTCATGGGATCACGTGCGGTGTGCGCCACAGCGACTAAGTGCCCTGCCCGCCGGTTCGGCAAGCTCCGGATTGCCGACTGAAACTTTTCACAACCGAGGCATGGACTTGCGACATATGCCAGACTAGCATGCAAGCCATGGAACCGATTGCGCGCAAGCCTCGTGAGGTCCAAGGATTCACCTTGGTGGAATTATTGGTGGTGCTTGGGATCATCGTGGTATTGGCGGCACTGTCATTCATGGGAGCCTCGCGGTTCATTGAGAGTGGCCGCAAGGTGCAGACTTTGGCCCAATTCCGCGATTTTCAGGCGGGCTTGGCGTCCTTCGAGGTCGATTACATGAAGCCGCCGATCCCGGAAGACAAGCGGCCGCAAGGCCACGACACCATCTACGGCGACCCCAACGGCCTCTATCACAATGGATTTCTGGTCTCAGTGCTCGTCGGCGTGAGCAAGGAATTTGCCTACGGCGGGGAAACCTTCCGGGTCGATGCCGTCAACCTCCTCAAGCAATCCTACGTCGAATTCCCCTTCAAGGGCGACAAGAAGGGCGGGGTCGGGCCCGACGGCAACCTCTACGATCCCTGGGGTGCCGAAATCATCGTCGCCGTCAACGGCTTCAAGGGCACCGACCTGGATCTGGTGGACTTTAATAACGGAACCAGTGACACCCGCCTGCACACCTGGGGGTTGGCCGAATACACGGACACCAAGCCGCGCAACCAATCGTATGTGTTTTGGTCCTACGGCAAGGACAAGAAAAAAGGCAAGAACGGTGCCAATCCCGGCACGATCCTCCCGTATGCCGGGTCCGACGATGTGATCTCGTGGTGAGACTTCGAGGCACGTGGGCGTCCCGCCCACGTGATTCCTGAAGCGGTGAGCACGGGGGTCATCGTTCACGGGGGCGGCGGTGCCGTTAGCCGTCCTGGAAACTTGCTCGATTGGCTTACGGAGCGCGGGCTTCAGGCCGCCCGGATTGAGCGGGTGAAGCCCGCGCTCCATGGAGCCGCCACGCAAAAACCCGGACGACGCGGAGTCGGCCGGGTTTGAGGGCAGTGAATCCAGGCAACGCTGTTAGCGGCGGCGGCGGCGCAGCAGCAGGGTAGCTCCAACCACACCCAGGAGCGTGCTCGCCGACTCCGGGATCACCGAGAAAGTGGCCTTGAAGTTGCTGCCGCCGGCGTTGGCATATAGGGTGCCATCGGTTGAGGAAGCCGTCAGATAGCTTTCAAGGGTGTAATTGCCGTTGGACAAACCGGCGAGGATATTGAGGGGATTCCAAGCCGAAGAGCCAGCCCACTTCTGGTCGCCGGAACCGGAATAGGAGGAGCCGGAAGCATCGGCGAACGTGGCATTGGCCGTCCAATTCACGTTCAGTGCGGTGAAGGAGCCTGACGGGGAGCCGGAATAAATGCGATAGAACGCGGTGGTTCCGGTGACATCCGAGCCGCCGTTTTTCCAGGTGTCGATTTCCGCGCCGGTGAGGTTGAGCGTGCCGCCGGCGGACGGGTTGAACGAGCCGAAGGAGAATCCGCTGAAATTCGCCAGGCTGGTGGAGGATGATGCGTCATACCAGATGGGGCTGCCGCCAAGGTTGCTGGAGGAGACGTTGATAAATGTGCCGATGAGACCAGAAGCACCGAAGGAGCTGCCAGCAAGGAGGAGGGTCGCGGTGGCGATGAGGCGGGGATATTTCATGGCTTGAATATGCGGGTTGGTGGGAGGGGTGGGTTCGAATGCAGTTTGGAATTTGAAAGGCGCAACACGATTGTCAATGAATTTCTTCATAATTATTTCCGGGATGGAATGAATCGAGGTTAGCCGGAGCAATTACATATGTGGGGCAAGGATGGACGGTTTAGAAAAAACTCATTTGGCTTCCTCGGCGGATTCGCCGGTGCGCACGGTGAGCGAGCGGAGAGCGAGCGCGGCCTGGGCGGACGCGCCGATGCGGATTTCATCGAACTCGAGGCCGGTAGGGAGCAGGCCTGAACAAAAGGGCGGCCCCAAGGGCAGCGAACCCTCATGCAGGCTGGCTGCGCCGGTGTTGCGATTATAACACAAGGTGACGGTGCGCGGGCCGATCACCGGACTCTTGGGCAAGGCGATGGGCAAGCCTTGTTTCACGTCGATGGACCAGGTCTGCTCCGGGCCGTAGGCATCGCCAAAAAATAACAACTCCTGGCCATCCCGATAAAAACTCATCCCGGACCACCCGTCGGTATGGAATTTCCCGTGGAGCGGTTCGAGGGTTTCCAAGGTTGCCAGCAAAATCGGGTTGGAGGCGCTGAGTGATCGATCCGGCAGTTTGACGAAGGCCTCGAAATCCCCGGCTTCCAGGCGGTTGGCGCGGACCGTGGGTTGGCCGTGGGCCACCCTCCAGGTTCCGCGTCCTTGGCGGGGATTGCGATGGTCAAGGCTGGCGGTGGCAGGCGCGGGGTCATCAAAACGATCCTCCAGGATCGGCACGAAACGCGGTGCGGCCTGTGGAAAGCGGGCCATGGAAATGGGGATGCTCTCGATGGTGTTGCGTGCCGACACCCGGGCGGCGGAACCCGCGCCGAGCACCGTGCGCTCGCCGCCGGCGGACAACTGCATCTCCACATGCCCTTGGAACACGTGAACGGCATCCAGACGTCCCGGATGACTCTCCATGCCGAATTCCGTGCCCAAATCCACCACCGTGCAGGAGGAGGTGGCCACCGCGAATTTTTGCCCCGCGGCGTCGAGACGGAAGCGTCCGCGCCCATGACCCAGGCGGAGTTTTTCATCGGACACAAACTCGAGTTCGGTATTGCCATCGATCACGGCCACCGCGCCGGAGCTGAGGGTGATGCGGGCCTGCCCCTGTTGCAGGCGGATGATCGCCCCCTGGGCCAGCCGTGCGGTTAGACCGGCAGCATGCTGCTCGCCCTCGATCCCCCACACCGCATCCTCCGAAAACGTGGCCGTCGCACCGCTGGTGGCAGCCGTGGCGAGGGGGTGGCGATCCGGCAGTCGCAACACCAGCGAGGCCAGCAAGGCAATCACCGCTGCCATGGCCAGACCGGCCGCGACCAACGTCAAGCCGCGCCGGACCGTAGACACCGGCTTTTTCGTCAGGCGTTTGCCCTCGAATTCCTCGCACAGCGCGTGATGGAGCAGCGCATACTGGCGGTAGAGCGCCACCAGATCGGGTTCCCGCCGCAGACGCATCTGAAACGACTTGAAGCCCTCATGGCCGATGGATCCATCCAGCACCTGCTGGATCAGTTGATGGTCGTTCTTGATGGTCATCCTAACAAAGTGGTCTCGTGGAGTTGGCGCTCGATGCAGCGGCGCAGTGCCGCCCGCAAATTGAACAGCACCGCCTTGAGGGTGCCGGCACTGCGACGGGTGGCGGCGGCGTAGACGCCCAGCGATGAGGTCGTGGCATAGCGGTGGTGGAGCAATTCCCGGTCTTGCGGGCGCAGGCGCAGCAGGCAGCGGCGCAAGGCCAGGTGCCGCTCTTCGAGTTCCTCGGGAGCCGCCTCGATGTCCGGTGACATGCGCTCCAGCAGGTCATCATCAAAAACCAACCAGCCGTGGGCGACGAGGCGGCGGCGGTGATTGAGCAGGTGATAGCGGATGATTTGGAAGGACCAGGCCTTGAAGTTGGTGCCGAGTTCAAACACCTCGCGCTTTTGCCACAAGGTGATGTTGACCTCTTGGAGCAAGTCGCGGGCACCGCCCCCGCCGGGCGCCAGCGAGCGGATATAGGCCAGCATCGCCGTCTGGTGGTTGGTCAGTTCCTGGACGAATTGCTCGGATCCCGGATTGTCTGAAGGAGGCGTTGGCATAGATGATTCACCTATCAAATGTTGGGAAATGCAATGGGGTTTATCCGAATGGGGAAGCAAAAACGGAAACACGGGTTTTTAAAACCACTGATTGAACTGATTTCTCACTGATTTCACTGAAAGAATTGGGTTTCCCCTCACGGATGCCACGGCCACCTTTTAGGTGATAGAGCATGATGCTGTGACTTCTTAATCATCAGTACAATCAGTGAAATCAGTGGTTTTCTTTTCCCTGTTTGGGCTCAGGGCACGGCGACGGACAGTCGGACAAACCGCTTGGCCACGCCTGCGGGCGGCGTGTATTTCACGAATGCCGGATTGCTTTTATCGGCGCTGGCGGTGACATCCGTCCAGGACGTGAGGTTTTCCGACTGCCAGACGGAGAACACCACGCCGGTGGCCAGGGGACTGCGCGGCCAGGCGACCACGCCGCCAACCAAGGGCGGATTGGCGGTGAACGAGGAGCCGGTTTGGCCCATGAAGTACTCCACGCCGTTGGACACGCCATCACCGTCGGAGTCCTGATCCGCCGATAGGCCTCCGCCGTTGGCCGTGGACCAGTCCGCGAACGATAGCGTGGCGTCGTTGCTGAAAAACGCCGTAGCGAGGGTTTGAGTGGTTCCGGCAGGACCGAGATTGAACGTGCGGTCGAAGCCGTATTCATAGCCCCCGTTGGGCATGAGCGGCGCGCTGGTGGTGAACTTGTAGGTGCCGAACGAATCGCCGGCAAAGCCTGGCGCGTTGACCAGCGTCCCGGTGTAGATGAGGTCGGCATCAGGGTCGGTCAGGGTCAGCGGACTGAGCGCCGGCTGCGTGCCCGTGAAAAACTGCACCGTCACCGCGCCGGGCGGAGCGAAATACCCCTTCGCGGCCTGAACCTGCATATTGACGCTGAAGGTGATGTTGCGCGCCGGGTCGAGCGGCGACGGGTCGGATCCGTTAGGGAGGCCGTCGCCGTCCTCATCGTCACCCGCCACCAAGGCGGGGCGGTCCACCGGAATGGTGAGCGCCTGGGTGCCGGACTCGGCCTGGAAATCGACCGTCCTGATCGCGCCCGCCAGGTCGGCGCTGGTGCTGAGTGATGCGAGGGATTGGTTGGATCCATAGGTGGAATTCTCGTTGGCCAGCAGGGCCATGATTTTCACGTTTTGCACGCCTTCCGGCACGCCCAGCAACGCCAGGTTGAGCGCCATTTCCACGCCGTCCACCGCGGCACCATAGGTGCTGCTGTCGGCGCCGACATTGGTCCAGACCGCACGGAGTTGGGCAACCGCGCCATGAGAGGCGGTGGCATTGTCCACTTGGCCGAGATCGACGCGAATGCGTTGGTTGAGGTCAAAGAGGCTGGCATAGGCGGCGGTGCCGGCACCATAGATGCGGATCGCGTAGTCCGGCTGGAAGTCGGTTTCGAAGGTCATGCCGGTGCCGGTATCCGGGGCGAGATGATTGAGATCGCTCTCGAAGCCGCCACTGCGAATGAGATCGTTGCCAATGCTGGAAACCCCGGTGCCGGGTTTGGAGTCAATGAAAACCAGGATGGCATTGCCGTCGGCCCGCCCGGCGATCAACAGGTTGAGCAATTTGCCGGTCTGGGCGGCATGAATGTTGGCCAGGGCGTTGTTGGTGCCCCAATGGCTGGTGTGCGCTTGAACCGCGAGTTGGGAGTATTCGGTCTCGGTCCCGGCGCTGCGGGTGCCATCCACGGTGATGGTGGCGCGGCTGGCCGTGGTGGCGGTGAGTGACGCGCAGACAAGCCATAAGGCGAGATTGGGTTTCATGGGATGGGTGGGTTAGGGGCTGGAGAGGTCATCCGCCGAGGCAACCAACAAGCGGCAGGATCCTGCATCTTTCAGATGTATGGCCCAGCCCATCGGTTTACTCAATGGCGAAAATAGGCCGGTGAAATTCGCCGGCGCGGGGTGCCCCCCCCGGTTCACGGCATCACGCGCACTCGGTAGAACCGTTTGCCCGCCCCGGCCCCGCCGGAGTGGGTGAAGGCGGTGGTCGCGGAGTTGGAGGTGACGGAGGTGCCGATCGGACTCCATGGTGGCTGCAAGGTGAGGCTGGTTTCGAGTTGATAGACCTTGCCGGCCACCGTGGTCGCCGAGATCACCATGTCGTTGCCGGAGGCGGCAATGCCGGTGGCCTTGAACGTGGAGGTGGCGAGCAGCGGATCGGTGCCAGCCACATCCTCGGCGGCGTTGGACTGGCCGTCGCCGTCGGCATCGGCGGCGGGATCCAGCGCGACCACCGAAGCCGATGCACTGCTATAGGGACCGTAGATGCCGGCGTGGCTGATCTGTTGGACGCGGGCATGGACCACCGTGCCATAGGCCACCGTGACGGTCTGGCGGGTGCCGGACACCCCGCCGTCAAACAGCTCCGCACCGCCGGCGCTCGTGCCGAGTTGCAGGTAATAGCCATTCACTCCGCCTTCCGGGTCGCTGGCCGGAGACCACGCGAACGTCACCTCGTTGCCAATCACATACGCGTGCAATGAGGCACTCGCCGGCGCGGCCGGGGCGGGCGGCGGGGTGACATCATAAAGTTTCAAATACTGGGCTTCGTAAGGCGCGGCGGACCAGGCCGCGTCGGTCTGCGGCACTCGGTTCATGGCCACGTAGATGCCATTGGCGAGAATGTCCGACCCCAGGCGCGGTGCCGGCGCATCCGTTTCGGCAAACGGAGCCACCCGCCATTGCCAGATGTCGCGGCGATTGGAGCGGATCGCGGTGTAGGCGGCGATGTTCTTCAAGTTATAGGAACGACCCGGCTTGATTCCGTAGTCGTTGACGCCATTGCCGTCGCTGTCCTGATTGACATTGAAGGAGCCGGCACCGGACCAATCCCGATCGGTGTTGGCAAAGGCGAACACCACGTCCGCCGCGGACGGCGCGGCATTGCGGGTTTCAAACTTGGAGGCCGCATAAATCTTGCTGTGAGATCCGCCGCCGACCTGATCGAGGAAGTAGCGGTTCGAGGCGCGCAGCGCCCGGCTGAACTGGCGGGCCTGGCCGATCCCCGCATACACCGGATAGAGCTGGTCGTTGCCGTAGTTGGCATCATTCCAGGCGGGCATCATCGAGTTGAGCTGCTTGAAATTGGCGATTTGCTTGCCGAAGTTGGTTTCATATTTCTGATAGCCGAAAGTCCGCGAAATGCCCAGTTCCTGCCCGGGGAACACCAGCGGCGCGCCATCCACGGTATTGACCACCGCGTAGCGGACCAGCGCCTGGAACGGGTCGGTATAGTTTTCCTCGTCGTGCGAGGTGTTGTTGAGCAGGACCAATCCCTGGCCATAGGCGTTGCGGCGCGACTCGAAAATCGAGCGGTAATCGGCCGGTCCGCTGGCGCTGGCGAGCGGGAACACGATGTTTTCGTTGAGGATGTCAAAGTGACGGTTGGAACGATAGGTCACCGCGCCGCCATCGAGTGATTCCGACATGAAGACAAAGTTCCACTTGCGGGTGCGGGTCTTGTTGATGAGGTATTCCCAAAGTTGGGGCGGTAGGCCCTGGCCGAAGTCGGCGCGCAAGCCGCTGATGCCGTGGGCCGTCTGGGTGGCGCGGTCCGATCCCGCGGGCACGCCGGTCTTGTCGAGCCAGAACAGCGGGTACTCGGCGAAATACTTCCAGACGTTGCGGGTCACGGCATCGAAGTTGGAGCCGTGGAAATCGAAGAAATCGCCTTCATTGGTGTAGTTGCCGTCATCCTGCGGATTGAGGCTCACCAAGGCCGAGTAGTTGCCAAAGAACACGTCGCGCACGTCACTCCATTTGCCGAAATCGCCGCGGTCCGGGGCCAGGGCGAGGTTGGCGGCGCTGGACGCCCGGGCTCCATAGTTGGCGGACTGAGAGTAGAACCTGGCTTCGACATTGCGGATCTCCGAGCTGGCTGCGCCCCCGAACAAGGGCACCCCCACCGTGGAGATTTCCGCATCCGGGGCGGTGTGATTGAAGGGGGCGTCGAGCATGACTTTGACCCCCTTGTTATCCGCCGCGCTGACCATGCCTTGGAACGCCAGCATCGCGGACTCGCGGGTGTTGCCCACTGACATCAGCGGATTGACGGCAAAGAAGTTCTTCACCGCGTAGGGACTGCCGGGGTAATCCGTCTGCCCCTCCACCCCGATCGGATGGATCGGCTGGAACCACAACCAGTTGCAGCCGAGGTTTTTCAAGTAGTCCAGATCCCAGCGGTTGTTAGACTGATGGGGCGCGTTGGGGGCATTGTATAAGTCCTCGAACGTGCTGCGGTGGGCGAAATCATCGCTGGTATCGGCGGGCGTGTTGTCGTCGGACTCGACGGTGAGCACGTTCATTTCATACAAGCTGATGTTGCGTGAATCCACCGGGGAAACCACGATCGCGTGATCGCGCCGCCCCGCGTTGGTGAACCAGCGCCACGCCGGATCGCCCAGGACCTTCCAACGGGCGGTCAACCGATAGGCACCGGTCTTCTGCGCGTTGAGAGTCAGCGAGTAGTTGCCCGCGCCGGTGTCGGTCATGGTATAAGCCCTGAAGTAATTGGTGTCGTCGAGGGTCACCGTGTTGCCATCGGGCGGCAGGATCCCGTCCTCGACGCCGTCGCCATTGGCATCCAACTGGGCGCGGTCGCGGCGGTTCAGATTGGTGAACACCTCCACCGCGGTCACGTTGGCCTGGCCGGGCGCAAACGTCAGGGTTAACGGCAGCGCATCCCCCGCCACCTCGTCCACAAACAAATGGGTGGTGGTATAATTGCCGCTTTGGCCGTTGACCGTGAGCACCGGGTCGCCGAGGGTTCCATTCTGATAGGTAAACACCGCGTTGTCGGTGCCTGCCAGATGATCGGCGAATTTCTCGTCGTTGGTGGCGGGATTCCACAGGCCGATCTTGTAGCGCAGTTTGCCGCCCAGCGGCAGCCCCGCGAGCGCGTTGCTCATCGTCCCGCGCCACCAGGCGGCGTTGCCGTTGCCGCTGGCATCGCCTTCCACGCCGTCGTATTGGAGCGCCACGGCAGTGCTGCCGGCCGCGGCCACGCCCAGCGCGCCGCCGGGCGCGGTGGCATCGGTGCCGGCCGGGTCGAGCCGGTAGTAGAGCGCGCCGGCGGTGGCCCAGCGGGTGTCGAGCGCGCCGCTGGTGCCGATGTAGCCGGTTTTGAGCCGGACCTGCAGGTCGTTGCCGGCGACGGTGCGGTTGTTGGAATGGAGCACCCAGCCGGGGCGGTTGCGGATCGAGAACGGCGCGGCCTGGGCGGCGGCTTCGCTGGTGGTGGTTTGCGAGGCCTCGTCCGATCCAAACAGATAGGTGGTTTCCGGGCTGCCGCCGCTGTAGGTCACCTTGATGTAATACTCGACCACATCGGTGGCGGCGATGGCGGTGGTCGGAATCACCGCTTTCCAATACTGGTTCGCACTGGCGTTGGAAACCCAGCCCAAGGCGAGCGGCGTCCAGGCACTCGTGGTGCCGCCGCGCGGAGTGGTGCGGTAATAGACCGTGCCGCCGGTTTCATTGTCCGCGCCGCCCAGCCAGACTCCCTGATAGATCGTGGCATCCGCCGCGGTGATTTCATAGACCGGGTCGCGCATGGTTTTGGATATCTGCGATTCGGTGAGGGACGGCAGGTGCCAGGCGTTGCCGGGTGCGGCAAACAAGGCGGTGGTCAGGCAAACATACAGGATAAGGATCCGTTTCATATGGGTGGGGTGGGTGCGGCGGCAGTCAGGCGACGAGTCCAAGGCTGGTTGTTTAAGGATTTTTCAACCACAGATGAACAGGATGGACACAGATGAAATCCAGTGAAATCCCTCTTCATCTGCGTATATCTGAGTTCATCTGCGGTTAACAATCTCTTCTCTCTAAGCTTATATCGACAATATTGGGCGGTAAGGCGGTTGATCTAATGGATATGAGCGGGCCGCTATTGTGCCGGGGGATACTGGATATTCACCCGATAGAACCTGCGGTTGACGCTGGTGGGCGGCGATCCGGTGGAGGAGCCGTCGTCGGTCCAGCTCAGCAAGCCGCCGGTGCCGGTGAGGGGCGCCCCCGCGGCCGTCCAGGACCCGGCGAGGTCGCCGGAGAAATATATTTGATAGGTCCGGTCGATCAGGCTGGGGAACTGGAGGGCGAAGCGCCCCTGCGCATCCTTGTTGACCATCACGGGCACGCCATTGGAGTTGTTCACGGTAGGATCGAGGCCGAGAATGTATTTTTGGCCGTTGGTCATGCCGTCGCCCGAGGCGGCGGGCTGGTTGCCGACGGCCGGATCGGTGGTGCTCAGGCCGTATTGCAGTTTCCACCAGTCGGGGATGCCGTCGTCGGCGGTGGAGATCGAAACGGTCGGACCGGTTTCAAAGGCGAGGGCAAACGTCTGGCCGTTGGTGACAGCGACCTCGATCTGCTGGGTCTGGGCTTGGTTGCGCATGTTGAGCGTGTCGAATCCGGAGTTGGTCTCGCGATCCACGGCCGCGCTGTTGTAGATCGCATTGTAACCGCCGTTGTATTTCACGACCGACCGCACGGTCCGCTGTGACGCGGTGCTGTCGATGACGCTCACCTCACCGTGGGTGGCATCGTTGACGCTGGTCAGGTTTGCCTGGCCGCGGACCAGCAGGTCATACAAATTGGGCGACATGCCATGGCGGACATAGACCGTGTCCACGCCGGTCCCGAGGTGATAGACCGCGGCGAGCCTGCTAGAGCGTGGTGCGAGGGTGATGGACTTGGAGATCTTGCCGTCGCCGCTGGCAAACGTCCAACCGGTGCCGCTGGCCGCCGGGGTGGCCGCATACTCCTGGTTCACATAACTGTTGGTACCCACTCCCGCTCCGCCGGTCTGGGCGAACCAGTCTTTGAAGCCGCTGGTGCGGTAGGCCGGCTGACCGGTGGTCGCCGAGAGATGGACATTGCCTTCCTCCTCGGTCTCGGAACCCGCGTAGCCGAGCGGGTTGCCGACGGTCTGGAACACCTCGCCGGTGGCGATATCGCGCACCCAGGCGTGGGTCATGCGCCCGCCTAGGCGTTCAAAAAGTGCGAACACCCGGTCGTTGTAGAGCAGGAATTCCGGTTCACCGTCGAGATCCACATCGGCCGCCTCAGCGACCGATAGGGCGGCATAGCTGCCTGAGACGGCGGCTGCCGCCCACGTATTGACCCGGCTGTAAACCGCGGCCGAGCGCGTCTGCGCCTGCGCATACTTGGCAAAGGCGGCCAGGTTCTGGGTGCCTGAGTCCGGGCTGAGGTAAGCGCCGGTGCTGAATTTGCTCAGGTCATTGGCGGTTTGGTCGTGGAAGGCCGTTTCAAACACCGAGGCATGCACCGTGCCGCGCGCCAGTTTCGCCAGCGAGCCGCAGGCGTCGTTGAGGCTCGCCACGCTATTCCAAGCACTGTCCGCCAGGCCGGTTCCAGAGCCGATCTGCCCGTAGGAACCCGGCAGGAGCACCCCGGAACGAATGTTGAAGATTTTGCCAGACAACCCTTCCTCCAGCGATGAACCGGTATACCAATGGTCATAACTTTCCTCCGTCGCATGATCGAGCCAGTCCTTGGCGACTTTCGCCAGCGTCAGACCCGCCCCCCGCTGGACCTCACCAAAACCGATTGGGGCAGACGGCGAGGGTGGCACCGCCGTGTCCACCTGGCCTGCGGCGATCTGGTCTGGCGTCACGATCTGAATCCACGGGTGATTGGCCATCCACGCGAGATTGGCGTCGTAGGCATCGGCGACGGCCTTGTTGGCGAAATCCTCCCAATTGTTGACCAGCACGATGACTTGGTCGTTGGGGCCGAGATGCGCCTTTTGTAGTAGCAGTTCACGCAGCACTATGGGCAAGCCGTTGTCATTGTTCTGCTGGAGGTAGCCGCCGAGCCCATCGTTGATCACGAAGCAACTGGTCGAGTTGACACGGTTGAGGCGGTAGCCGCCGCTCTCCAGTGCGGCGGAGCGCCCGAACCATTTCAGGACATGGCGCATCTGGTCGATGAAGGTGTAGCCATAGCCGAGGTCGGCCACCTTATCGAGAACCCCGTCGTCCGAGACCCGCTCCGGCGTCCAGAAAACCTTGGCAGAGGGCGCGTGACCGTAGATTTCGGTGAGAAAGCGCGTCGCCAGCGCCACATTGTCGCGGTTGAACGGCTTGCTGAAATACGGCAGCATGTGATCCGAGAACGTGCTGCCGAGCAAATCCACGGTACCGGTGCCGATGAGGCCCGCGATGCGCGCGTTGAGCGCAGGACCGTCGCGCCACGGGTGGCCGGCGGCGGGATCGGCTTTCGCCCACTGGATGGCCGAGGCCAGCGTGGGCGTGATGTGCATCGTCAGCGGGACGTTGTATGCCTGATGGACATCGAGCGGGCGGTAATATCCCGCTCCGGCGTTGTTATTGACCACATTCTGGATGGAGCTGCCGGGCAGGATCGCCTGGTTGCCGTGGACGACGGACACGACCTTGATGCGCTTGCCCCGATCATTGTCACCGCTGAGGCCGACCCAGGACCGGAGCACGCTGTTAGCGCCACTGATATTGACCTGATCCTGCCAGTAATCCGAGGCGATCCAGTCATTGCGAATCGCATCGCGGATGTCGGAACGGCCGCCGAGGTCGCCGCCACCCGCCGGACTGTTCTGCGTGCCATCCTTGGTGGTGTAAACCTGATACATCAGCGTTGAGGCATCTCCGCCCCAACCTGCATCGATCAAGGCCTGGCGGCTAACCGAAAACTCGACCGAGTCGAGGGCGGAGTTGTAATATGACTTGCCAAATCCGTTGGCCGAGTTCTGGTCGCGCGAGACCACATTGAATTGCGCCAAATCCTGCCCGATCGCCGTCGAGTGCGCCCCGGCGCCGGTGCGCGTTTTATCCCACAAGTAAATGTGGCCGTTGTCGGCATGGTATGAGGCGACGACGGCCTGCCAGCCCATGGTGGTGCCGGTGTCCACCTGGTCGGGCAGATTGTATTCGCCGGTTCCGGGGTTGCCGAAGTTGATAGCCACATAAACGTCCAGATTCCCCTGCTCGGCCAAGGCCTTGAGATCGTTGAGATCGACGCGGAAATAGAATTTCCCGTCGCCGCTGAGATTCGGATCGCCGCCGTCATGGGCGTAAAACGCCACCAGGTCGCGCGACGTGTCCCAGCCGTCGTAGGCGTGATTGATATCCGCGCCGTTGTAGTTGGGTCCGGTCCCGTCGGAATAATCCAGCGCGATGAGATCGTCGGCGGTCCAATCGGTGAAGCTGTGATTGTTGGTCACCGTGCCCACGGTGGTCGACACCCCCGGGCCGATCTGGATCGTGCCAGCAGGTGGCGGTGACGGTTGGCCGGCGACGTGCGGGTCCATGCCGTTGAGGAATTTGGTCAGGTTGCTGATGCCATCTGCCGCGGGCGTTCCGTTCGGGCCGTTGTCGGTGAGGGTGATGATTTTTCCGGTGTGCAGGTTGTAATGGCCGGGCACGCCGTCGTCCCAAGGATCCAGGCCGTATTGCACCTTCCATCCGTCAGGAAGTCCATCGCCACTGGTGCTTTGGAGCCGCGGATCGAGCTCAAGCCAGATCACATCCAAGCCATCGGCACGCACATTGCCAGCGGGCCGGAAGACGGCATTGAGACGGTTCTTGTCGAGCGCGGTGGAGGTGTAGGTGGTGCCGGCGAATGCTCCGCTGGACTCGACATAAGTGTAGCAGAAATCGGAGTAGCGCAACGTCACATCGGTTCCCGAACGCGGCACGGTGATGGCCTGGGTGAAGCGGCTGAGCGTCCCTAGGACAACGAAGTTCCCGTTCCCGTCGGTCTGGTTGCGGTCGATGATTGCCAGATCCACGATCCCGTTGTCGTTGGCGTCCTTGGTGCCATCGGTTATTGCGCAACCGGACGTGTCGGTATTATTCGGATCGGTCTCGAGCCAGACGGCGGTGGGCGATTTGGCGAGCACCTTGGCGCGATCGACGCGCGAGGTGTTATAGATCGTCGGAGGGTGGGCGATGACCTGCAAGGTGCCGCCAGCGTCGGCCACGCCGATATCCACGCGGCCATTGTGGATGATCTGATAGTTCAATGAGCCACCCACGCCGGTGGTGATGAGGTAACCGCGGTCCTCCACCCCGTCGTCCAATCCGTCGCCATCGGTATCCGGCTTGTTCGGGTCAGTCATGCTGCCCGCGACTTGGTCGGTGCGGGAGTTGTTGAGGTTGTAGGGCCACGGATTGAAATAGGCGTAGCCATTCGGCGCGGTGGCCAGGTCGGTGGTGTTGTAAACCGGCGGATCCAGGTCGGGCTGGAAGTTGGGCACCCCGTCGCCGTTGGTGTCGTCCAGGCTGTTGGTGTCGGGCACCGCGCTCTCCCAGCCGAGTTCGAGACCGTCGGCCAAGCCATCGCCATCGGTGTCCGGGCTGAGCAGGTTGGTCTTGCCGGAAATCAGCGCGAGGTGAACCTGGGCGTTGGTCCAGGATTCCGACTGGGTGGTGGGCAACGGGGTGACCGTGGTTTCAATGAAGTCTGAAAGCCCGTCGTCATCGTTGTCGATGCGTCCTTCGATGGCCGTCACCACCTGCCGGTAAATCACGCTGGCGCTGCGGCTCGCGGTGGCGGTGCCGCTGGCCGTGGTGACGGTGGAGGTGAACTGATAGTCGGCCGCAGCCACGTTGTTCCAGGAAAAACTCCAGGACTTGGTGGAGCCGTTGGTGACTGGACTGCCTGCATCCAGGACGACATCGGCTGGGTTGACCGTGCCGATGTTGAAATGGATGGTCACCCCGGTGGCGGCGAGATCGGTTTCCACGCTGATCGGGATGGTTCGCTGGGCGGCCGTCGGGCTGGGCACGTCGGGCAGGATGATTTGATAGGCGCTGCCGTCGGCATTGAACTGCGGTGGATTGACGATGTTGTCCTTGATCACCGCGATCGGGTAGGCCTTGACCAGGCGCGTCGCCGTTAATGGCACCCCGCCCAGCGGCGGAGTGTAATCCACGGTGATGGCATGCAGGAAATCCGGCCGGCCGTTATAGAGGTTGGGCAGGGTGTAGGCCAAGGCGTAATAGCCACCCTCCTGGCTGAGCGAGTAGGCACCCTGCGGCTGAATGATGGGATTGGCAAATGAGGCGGATTCGCTGCTGGAAATCCGGATGACGAAACGCTTGATGAGGTCCGCGTTGGAAACGCCGCTGGCGATGTCCGGGCTGAAATACACCTTCATCACATAAGCCGGCCCCACCGTGTCGCCGTCGTTCTGTGGGTAGGCAACAAACATCCGATCCTGCGGCCCTCGCGTGGTTACGCTGCGGGTGAGTGTGGTGAAATGACCGGCCGCGTCGGATTGGCCGAAATCATTGTATGTGCCGGAGGAGAGCTTGCGCAGCCGCACCTGGATCGTCGCGCTGCCGGAGGAGGGGATGTTATTGAAGTTGAACCTCCATTCCTTGGTGTAAGCGGGGTTGGAGGCGGCGATGGCCGGCGACTGGGTCACGGCGGTGGCCTTGACCCAAGTCGCGGTGATGTTGTTGTCCCAGACGCCGTTGCCGTTGAGGTCGGTGAACACCTCGCCGAGGTCATACTGACGGTTGCCGTTGGCATCGACGTAGGGCTCAAACCCGGCACCGTTGCCACCCTGCGTGCCGGTGTTGACATCGTCGTTGGTGGCATCGCTATCGGCGATGTGATACCAGACTTCCGTCACGCTTGGGTCGGTGCGGACCACCACGCCATACTGCGAACCGCCCACGGTGTCGGCGTCGTGCGACGGCCAGTCGATTTCCCCCTGCGGCAGCGCGGTGTCGTAATAAAACGTCTGGGTGAGCGTGTGGTAAATGGCGGTCCGGCCGGCCCGGTTGAGGAATTGGCGGGCGCGCAGCACGTGGAACCCCTGGCTGAGTCCGGTCTGGGTGGTGCCATAATCGTTATGCGGATAGAGCATTTTGGCCGCGGCATTGAAATGGGTGATCTGGAACGTCGTGAGGCCGTGTTTTTTCCGATACACCGCGTCGGCATTGGCCGGGAAAAGACTCGCCACCGGCAGGCTGCTCGCCGTGTCCTTGTAAACGCCGAGCTTGTAAATCAGACTGCCCGACGGCTTGGTGAACGTGGCTTTCCACCAGTCGTCGCTCGCTTCATTGTGATCCCAATGCAATTCCGCCGTTTGGGTCGTGCCGATCCCCACGCCCCCCGCTCCCTCCGGGTAACTCGCGTCGGCGGTGTAATAGCACCACATGTGATACCCGCTGCCCACGGAATTGGTTTTTGCCCAAACCGTGATCGTGCTGCCGTTGTCCACATATTGGCCGGCACCCAGATCGTTGTTAGCCCCGTGGTTATGATAGAGAAACGCGGCCACGTTGCCGCTTTCGGTGTCATAGCTGTTGGCACCCGAAGTCCCGCCCTGGTAGCTGCCGCTGGCCAGATAGGTGCCCGCGCCCGACGAGCCGAACTTGTTTTGCGAGGTGTCCTGGTTGGCGAATTTTTCGCCGTATTGGCGTGCCCCGAACTGCATCTGTTCGTAGCCGAGAAACACATCGGTCGCGGCACCGGGCTTGTTGTCGCGCAGGTCACCGGTCAGCGGCCCGATGCCCATCTGTGAATTGACGTCCACGCCGCCGTCGAGTTCGAGCAGCATGTTCTCCGCGGAAGCGTCGGCGCGCGCGATGAACGATAGGTCCGAGCCGTCGGTGACGCGGGGCACGGTGTAAGGATAGGCAAAACTTCCAGCCACCGCGCCGGTGACCCCATAGGGATTGTAGTTCGGGTCGCCGTCGGGCCCGTCCTTGCGCAAGTAGGTCATCATCGGGGCGGCGGTGGCACCTTGGCGGATCGTGAGCGGTTGGCCGCCGTTGTTACTCCACAAATCCGAGGGCTCCGGGGAGCGCCAGGAAAAGGCAAAGTAGCCGTCCTTGGGGATGATGACGCCCCCCATGTTTTGATCGCCGGGCACGGTGGTGTAGAATCCGCTCATCGCGTCGCCGGTGTCGGTTGTGCCGGTGGCGTACTGCCAGAGGTAGGCCCCAGCCGGAAAGCTGGTGGTGAGGCCGCGCTGCTGGCCGGCGCCGCCGTTGCAATTCATCATGAAGAGCATCGTCGTCGCGTCGGCGTCGCTCATCGCGCCGTTTTCCCGTTTGTCGCGCCGCTCGTACGCGCAGACGCTGCTGTCACTCCATTTGGGAATCTGTGAGCCGCGCGCAAACTGGTTGTGAATGTAGAGCAGGTTCGGGATCGCCCCGTCGTTGAACTGCCCGAGGAAATTCGTGTTGGAGTTGGCGGGAAAGGCCTTGCTGATCTCGCCGAGGGTTCCGGCGCGGTGGTTGCCGTCGGTGTAAACCAAGGGCAGCCCGGCTCGGGTCAGCAGGAACGCATGAGCCAAGCTCCGTTTCGGCATGTAGCCGTTGTCCGCGCTTTGCGCATACCCGACTGAAATGCCGGAACCTCCCGCCAGCCCGCCCCCGCCGGGTTGGTCCATGCCAGTGAGCGGACCAAACGGCAGATTGTTGATCAAGGCACTCTGCAGGTTGTTGTCGAGCAAGCGCATCCCCGAGTCAATATACGGCTGTTGGGCGGTGCCGCCCAGATGCTCGCCGAAAATCATCGCGTTGGTCCGCGGCACCTCCGTGTCGAAAAGCGTGGCGCGCAGGCTGGAATTTACAAACCCGCGCGTCAGGTTGAATTGCTGTTGAACCTGGCCGAGATAGCCATAAGTGCTTGAATCCTTGTCCGCACCGTAGGTCGCCCCGAAAAAATCCGACCGCAAATGCTTCACCGCGTCCAGCCGCAAGCCGTCGGCCTTGGTCCGGTCGATTTCCCAGCGGGCCGCGCGGCTCAGGTAATCCTCCACATACTCGGCATAAAACCCGGGATTCTGCGCCAGCGTCTGGGTGGTCAGGCCGTTGCCCGTGCCAAAGCCCACATAACTGCCGTTGGGAGCGTAGCAATAATACTCCGGGTTGTTGGGATGCCGCACGAATTTGATCTTTTGGTGCCGGTCGCCCTGGTTGGACCCGAAGTTGTCGTTGTAATGATCGCCGTTGGGATCCTGCGCCACATCCACCAGGTTCGAGGTGCTCAAATTCCAGACCTGCCACTGGTCGTTGTAATTGCTGATCCCGCCCCAGTTCCGGTAATACCCGTCCTGCGTGACTTGCAGGTGGAAATCCTCAGGCAACATCCCGGGGTACAGATCGATGGGCGTGGAGGCGTTGTAGCCGGGAACCTCGAACCCCCGGTGGTTCATGACGTTGTCCAAATAGATCCGGATTCCGAACCGGTGCGCCGTTTCGACCAGGCGGATCAAGTCGGCCTCCGTGCCGTAAAACGTCGAAACCGAGCTGCGCTGATCCTTGCCGCCAAGATCAAACGGATCAAACAGATCGTAGCCCACCGACATTCCCCCGCCTGCCTTGGTCGGCGGCGGCAGCCACAGCGAATCGTAGCCGGCCTCCGCCAGATCGGGGATCTTGGCCTCGATTTCGGCCCAGCTGGTGTTGAAATATTGGAGCAATGCCTCTCCCGACGCGAGGGTCGACAGCAGCAAGAGCTTGCACAGGCAGCGCGCCAGGATGGATTTCATGGGGTGGACGGGTCCGATACGTAAAGCGGTGCCACAGGTGTGGGTTGATTGCTAATGTCCTGAACCTAGCACCGGTTTAGCCGTTGTGCGCAACGAAAACCCCGCCCGCGCCGGAAATGTGCAATCGCGCCATCCGCCCGCGCGGACAAATGGAGCGCCGACTTCAGTCGGCAAATCCGGCCGGCCGGCGCTCCGTGGCCCAACGGTGAGGTTTCCCCCGCGCGACCGCCATCGCCTGCAGCGACAACCGCTAACTGAGCCAGCGCGCGAGCAGCCCCGAGTGCAGGTGCCAGCTGAACAGCCCGGCCAGCCCCATCACCACGCCAAACGCCGTCGGCACCAGCGCAAACCAGTACAGCCACTTTTTGTGGGTCAGGGCGGTCAGCGCCAGCATCGAAATCGCCAGCGCCACCAGCGTGTCCGACAGATCGAACTGGTCGTCGTGATAGTTCAGTCCGTCGTAGGTGGCCTGGTCCTGCCCGGCCAACTGGCGCAGTTCCTCCTTCTTCTGGCCCTGCTCCGCGACCAGCTTTTGATAGGTGGTGATCGCCTGCTGGTAGGGCACCTGGGCGGCGGCCGGGGCGGCGGCAGCGGCCAGCGTGAGCTGGACCAGGGTCGCCTTGGCGACCTCCTCGCGGAGGTTGCGTGCCTGATAGAACGCCCAATGGTCGATCTTGTCGGCCTGTGCCTGCTGCATCGACTGGACGATGTTGTCGTCCTTGACCTTGCAGATGCCGAGGAAGGTGGCCAGCAGGGCCACGGTGATGGCCACCCAGGTGCTCAGGCGGCTGGCCGCCGAGCGTTCGGCCTCGTTGGCGGATGCGTCGTTGGCGGAGGCTTCGTTGGCGGCTTCCATCGGGTCAAGGTCCATGGGGATTGATGATTGAGGATTGAATATTGAATGGTGCCTGGCCAGCAGCCTAGAACCGCCAGGACGCGCCAAGGAACGGTTGCCAATCGTCGGCACCGGGAGTGACGCCCATGTTGATGCCGGCATCGAGTTGGCAGTTCTTGCCCAGCATCAGCAGCAAGCCGATGTCCAGGGTGCCGACCCAGTCGCCGCTGGTCTGGGTGGGAATCGAGCTGTAGAGCTCGACATAACCGGACAGCGGGCCGGCGATTGCGTGTGACACCGAGATCGAGTTGATGAGGTCCGCGTGATAGGTGGCGTTGTCGTTCACGCTGAGGCCCACGCCATTGTTGATGCCCAGATCGAAGTCGCCCGGCAGCTTCATGCCGAGCAGGAACACCAGGCCGCCCTCTACCTTGCCATTGCCGATATTGTGGCTGGCGGTCGGGGTTTTGACCCACATCTCCACGCCGCCCGCGGTGTCGCCGCTGTCATTGCCCCACAAATTGCCCTTGAGAATCGCGCTGAGATCGCCGCAACCGCTGTTGCGCTGGGTGTCGTGCAGGGCCAGGTCGGTGGCGCGGTTCACTTGATAGACGGGCAACTCCAGCTGCAACTCCGCCCACGGGGTCAGCCCGACGCGCAGCGTCGTGTCCGCCCACGACGCGTTTTGCGTGCGGACGCCCGACGCGGTGGTGTGGGTGTAGGTGAACAAGCCCGATTCGATCTGATAGTGCCCGGCGTCCAGCGTGTGCGGGCTGTTGCTCTTGTCCGGTCGGTCGGTATCCATCTCGCGCAGCTGGGCGGCGGGCACGGGGTGGAACAGGTCGTAGCCGGAAGGATCCGCCGCGGGGCCCGCGAGCAGGCGGGCGGTGGCTAACAACAAAACCGGGAGGATCAACGGGCTGGTTTTCATGTGAAAGGCAGGGCGGGTGCCCGTCCACGCTAGCAGGGATTGGAGGATTTCAAACAGCTTTGTGCGCGCAACACGTAGGCGTGCTGGTGACAGCACGCCGGGCCGGGTTCTCACGAACGCGCCTGCCCGCGCCGTGGCCCGCCCGGGCGGGCGGATGAATCGGCGACCCGGGCCGGGCCGGCCTACCTCTGCGGCCTCATCGAGGCCGCGCCCTTGCCATGAAGCTGCCGCCGCTTCCGTCTTGCCAGCGGCGCGGGATTGGGTCACTGCTGGTGTCTGTCACCATCATGAACAAAGTCCTCATCATTGGAGCCGGCGGAGTCGGCAATGTCGTTGTCCACAAGTGCGCCATGGTGCCCGAGGTTTTTGGCGAGATCACCCTGGCGTCGCGCACCCTGGCCAAGTGCGACGCCATCGCCGCGGCGGTGCGGGAGCGGACCGGGCGCGTCATCGCCACCGCCCAGGTGGATGCGGACAATCCAGCCGAAACCGCGGCACTGATCCGCCGGACCGGTGCGAAATTGCTGATCAACGTGGCGCTGCCCTACCAGGATTTGCACCTCATGGAGGCTTGCCTGGCGGCGGGCTGTGACTACCTGGACACGGCGAATTACGAACCCACGGACGTGGCCAAGTTCGAGTATTCGTGGCAATGGGCGTATCAGGAACGCTTCGCCCAGGCCGGGCTCTCGGCGCTGCTCGGTTCGGGTTTTGACCCCGGCGTGACCAACGTGTTCACCGCCTGGGCGCTCAAACACCATTTCGACGAAATCCACACCCTCGACATCATCGACGTCAACGGCGGCAACCACGGCAAGGCGTTCGCCACCAATTTCAACCCGGAAATCAACATCCGCGAAGTGACCGCCACCTGCCGCCACTACGAAAACGGCGAGTTCGTCGAGACGCCGCCGATGTCGCAGCACCAGGAGTTCACCTGCCCGGAGGGCGTCGGAACCTATGAAATTTACCGGATGTATCACGAGGAACTCGAATCCTTGGTCAAACACCTGCCCACGATCCGCCGGGCACAATTCTGGATGTCGTTCTCGCCCAACTACTTGAAGCATCTCGAGGTGCTTGGCAACGTCGGTATGACGCGGATCGACCCGGTGCTTTTCCAGGGGGTGGAAATCGTTCCGCTGCAATTTCTCAAAGCGGTGTTGCCGGACCCCGGGGATCTCGGCAAGTCCACCAAGGGCCGCACCTGCATCGGCAATGTCATCACCGGCCTCAAGGACGGACAATTCAAGGCTCTCTACGTCTACAATATCTGCGACCACGAGGCCTGCTTCGCGGAGGTCGGCTCGCAGGCGATTTCCTTCACCACCGGAGTGCCCACCATGATCGGTGCCAAGCAGATGCTCGCCGGATCCTGGCGCAAACCCGGCGTCTGGAACATGGAACAGCACGATCCGGATGCCTTCATGGCCGACCTCAATGGCCACGGCCTGCCCTGGCAGTGCCTCGAACTGACCCGCGAGCAGGCTGAGGGGTTTCGGGTCAGCTGAGAAGGGGGGCAAAGTCATTCCCCATTCTTCGAGTTTCCGCTTGTCAGTCACGGGGCGTCGTTCCATCGTGGCGCCATGAATCGCCTTAAAAGCCTCCATCCGCCATGGGGTTTGGCGGGCGGTTCGCCGCGGGTTATGGTTTCCACACTGGAAGCAGCCGCGTGATTTTCAAGCCGCCGGATTGCCGGCTGACGGGCCCGAACATGATAGATTCCACAGAACGGTTAATCAGTCACCTCAAACAGTGCAGGCAGGGAACAGGTGCTCCCATCTGCGCCATTGATACGGAAGCAGACAGCCTGCACCGTTACCGCGAGTCGCTGTGTTTGGTGCAGTTCGCGGTGCGCGGCGAGTGCGTGCTGATTGACCCGCTGGCCATCGAGGATCTCTCGCCACTTGGGGACTATCTGGCCGAAGCCACGGTGTGGATGCACGGCGCGGATTACGACATGACCATGTTCAAACGGCAGTTCGGGGCGCTGCCGGCACGGGTCTACGACACCCAGATCGGGGCCCGCCTGCTCGGCGCGCGCCGCTTCGGCTTGGGCGATCTGGTCAGCCAGTATTTCGGGGTCGACCTCTCGAAAACCTCCCAAAAAGCCGATTGGGGCAAGCGGCCGCTGTCCCCGAAAATGATCGAGTATGCGCTCAACGACGTCCATTACCTGCTGGAAATGGGCGACATGATCGTCGCCGGCTTGAAGGAGCGCGGGCGCTACGACTGGTTTGAGGAAAGCTGCGTCGCGGCCCGCCAGAAGGTCCTGGATCGCGACGACACCAAGGAGGAAAACTGGCGCATTCAGGGATCGGGCAAACTGGAACCCTTCGGTCTGGTGTGCCTGCGAGCCCTCTGGCAGTGGCGGGACGCCGAAGCCAAGGCCTGGGACCGGCCGTCGTTCATGGTCTCCACCAACAGCCAACTGCTGGAATGGAGCGCCGACCTGGCCAGCGGCACCAACATTTCCCTGTCCCATCATTTCCGCCCGGATCGCGTCAAACGGTTCCGGGTCGCCGTGGCTGCCGTTGAAGCCCTGCCCGCCAAGGACTGGCCGGAACGCCAGCCCACCAAACGCAGGAAACGCGACCGCGACTTCGAACGCAAAGTCGAGGTCTTGCTCCAAGCCCGCGAGCAAGCGGCCGCCAAATTGGACATCGAAGGCTCGTTGATCGCTCCCCGCGCGGTCTTGGAAGGCCTGGCCGCCGGCGAGACCCAAGCGGCGGACGTGCTGCTTCAGTGGCAGCGCGATTGCCTCGGTGTAAGCGATTGATTCTTGAAGAAGTTGCTTGTTTCCAGAGCCCGGATTTTAGAGTCTTTGCCTGCCTATGTCCGAGCCTCCCCACGAGTCCCAACAAGCCCCTACCAAGGTCGCTTCCGAGCAGCTTTACGATGCCGCCCAGATTGACAAACTCGAAGGTCTGGAGGCGGTCCGCAAGCGTCCCGGGATGTACATCGGGGACCCCGACGAGCGCGGCCTCCATCATTGCGTGTTCGAGGTGCTCGACAACTCGATCGACGAGCACTTGGCTGGCTACTGTTCGCGGATCAAGGTGGCGATCCACGTTGACGGCTCGGTGTCCATCGTGGACAACGGCCGCGGGATCCCGGTGGACATGCACCCGAAATTCGGCATGCCTGCCGTCGAGCTCGTCCTCACCAACCTGCACGCCGGGGGCAAATTCGGCCAAGGTGCCTACAAATACTCCGGCGGCCTGCACGGCGTCGGCGCCAAGTGCGTCAACGCCCTGGCCGATTGGTTCCGCGCCGACATCATGCGCAACGGCAAGGTCCACCGGATCGGCTTCCAACGCGGCAAAACCACCGAGCCGCTGCATGTCGTGGGCGAGGTCGATCCCAACAAAACCGGCACCACCATCACCTTCTTTCCGGACGCGACGATCTTCGTCGATACCATCGAGTTCAAATTCGACCGCCTCGCCGCCCGCCTGCGCGAACTCGCGTTCCTCAACCCCGGCCTGATCATCGACCTCGAAGACGAACGGCCGGAATCCGCCAAGAAAACCACCTTTTACTACGCCAAGGGGATCGAGGAGTTCGTGATCCAGCTCGGCGAAAATAAGACCGTCATCCACGACGAGCCGGTTGTGCTCAACGGCAAACGCCAGATTGAACTCGATTATGACGGCAAGAAAACCACCGACGACGTGTTCGCCGACGTGGTGTTCCAATACAACGATTCCTACAACGACCAGATCCTGTGCTTCGCCAACTCGATCCCCAACGGCGATGGCGGCACCCACCTGACCGGCTTCCGCACCGCTCTCACCCGCGGCATCAACCAATACGCCAAGGTCAACAAGATCCTCAAGGACAAGGACCCCGCGCTTTCCGGCGACGACGTCCGCGAGGGCCTGGTGTGCGTGATCTCGGTCAAGATGCCCAACCCGCGCTTCAGCTCGCAGACCAAAGACAAACTCGTCAACACCGAGATCGAAGGCGTCATCTCGTCGATCGTCTATGAGGGCATCATGCAGTATTTCGATGAAAACCCGGCCCTCGCCCGCAAGGTCATCGAAAAATCCGTCAACGCCGCCCGCGCCCGCGAAGCCGCCCGCAAGGCGCGCGAGACCGTGCGCAAATCCGCCCTTTTCGGCGGCGGCCTGCCCGGCAAGCTGGCCGACTGTTCGGAGCGCGATCCCGCGAAATCCGAGCTCTATATTGTCGAAGGTGACTCCGCCGGTGGTTCCGCCAAACAAGGCCGCGACCGCCGCACTCAGGCGATCCTGCCGTTACGCGGCAAGATCCTCAATGTCGAAAAGGCCCGCCTCCACCGCGCGCTCCAGAACCGCGAAATCCAAAACCTCATCACCGCCATCGGTGCCGGCATCGGCGATGGCGAGCAGGACGGCTCGTTCAACATCGACAAGGTCCGCTATCACAAGGTCGTCATCATGACCGATGCCGACGTCGACGGCTCGCACATCCGCACCCTGCTGCTGACGTTTTTCTGCCGCCACATGCCGCAATTGGTCAAACGCGGCTACCTCTACATCGCCCAGCCGCCGCTCTACCTGGTCAGCCGCAAGAAGCGCCAGGAATACGTCCAGGACAACGACCAGCTCAACCGCATCCTCATCGACCTCGGCGCCGGCGAAGTCGAGCTGCGCACCCACGACCAATCCCGCCGCTTCTCCGCCGACGAGCTCAAGGTGATCCTCGAAAACCTGTCCTCGCTGTCGCGCTTCACCAATTCCATCGAGGGCAACGGCGGCAATTTCAAGCTCTACCTTGAGGCCCGCCACAACGGTATCCTGCCCGAATACATGGTGCGCGTGCGCATCGGTAACGACGAAAGCATCCTCTACTTCGCCGATGAGGTCGCCCTGCGCGCCTACGCTTCCGTCAACCGCGACCTCGGCCTGTTCGACGAGGTGCTCACCGACGAGGAAAACGCCGCCACCTCCGGGCCCTCGCGCCGCGCCAACCTCCACGAACTCCACGAGTCCCACGCCATCGCCCGGATCTTCTCGCGGCTCACCGAATGCGGCATCGACACCACGATTTTCTTCAATGAAGACGTGCCATTATTCGAGGTCGTGGAAGGAGAGGGCGACAAACAAAAAGCGACCCCGGTGTTCGCTGTGCCGGAAATCCTCGGCAAGGTGCTCGAAATCGCCAGCCGCGGCGTCCAAATCAAGCGCTTCAAGGGACTGGGCGAAATGAACGCCAAGCAGCTCTTCGAAACCACCATGGACCCCGCCGTCCGCCAGTTCCTGCGCGTTCGCCTCGACGAAGACAACGCCGTCGAAGCCGATAAAATGTTCGACGTGCTGATGGGCGACGTCGTCGAGCCGCGGAAACGTTTCATCGAAGACAACGCGCTGAACGTCCGGAATTTGGACGTGTGACGTCCGTCATGGGTCACGAGTCATGAGTCACGGGTAATATGAGCAAGTCCTTGAACGATCTTGAAATCTACCGGGAAGCCATGCGTCTCGGGGAGGTCGTGTGGGATTGGGTGAATCATTGGGATTTCCTCGCCAAAGATACCGTCGGCAAACAATTCATCCGCGCCACCGATTCGATAGCAGCTAACATCTCCGAGGGCCACGGTCGCTTCCACTACAAGGAAAACCAGAAATTTTGCTACTATGCGCGCGGATCACTCGCCGAAACGCAAACCTGGCTGGAAAAAGCCGCCCGCCGCGAGCTCGTCGACGCCGAACTGGGCCGCCAGCTCTATCGAGACCTCGAGTCTCTCCGCAAACGCCTCAACGCTTACATTAAAACGATCGGTCCGCTGTCAGATACCCATGACTCGTGACCCATGACCCATTGACTTCACCCATGTCCGAAGAACACATCAAGCCCATCAACGTCGCCGAGGAACTTTCCCAATCGTTCCTGGAATACTCGATGTCGGTGATCATCTCGCGCGCTCTGCCGGATGTTCGCGACGGCCTCAAGCCGTCCCAGCGCCGCGTGCTCTACGCCATGCGCCAGCTCGGCGTCACCCCCGGCAAACCGCACGTCAAGTGCGCCCGCATCGTCGGCGAAACCATGGGTAACTTCCACCCCCATGGCGACTCGTCGATCTACTCGACGCTCGTCAACATGGGCCAGCCATGGTCGATGCGCGACATGCTGGTGGATGGCCAGGGGAACTTCGGCTCGGTGGAAGGTGACGGCGCCGCCTCCATGCGGTATACCGAGGCCCGGCTCCACCACCTGGGCCTGGCGATGATGGAGGACCTCGACAAGGACACGGTGGACTTCCAGCCGAACTATGACGGCTCGCAGAACGAGCCGACCGTCCTGCCGTCCGCCTTCCCGAACTTCCTGGTCAACGGTGGCACCGGCATCGCCGTGGGCATGGCCACCAACCTCGCCCCCCACAACCTCGGTGAGGTGGTCGATGCGATCTGCGCCCAGATCGACAACGCGGACATCACCCTGCCCGAATTGATGCAGTATATCAAAGGGCCGGACTTTCCGGTGCCCTGCGAAATCCGCGGCATCCGCGGCATCGAGGAATACTTCAGCACCGGCCGCGGCTCGATGCGCCTGCGCGGCAAGATGGAGATCGAGGAAAATGCCGCTGGCCGCTCGTTCATCATCATCCGCGGCGTCCCGTATGGCGTCAACCGCGCCACCCTCCAGGAACGCATCGCCGAACTGGTCAACGAAAAGACCCTCACCGGCATCTCCGGGATGCGCGACCTCTCGGCCGAGGACACCCACATCGAAATCGAGCTCAAGCGCGACGCCCGCCCGCAGGTGATCATGGCGCAGCTCTTCAAGCTGACTTCCATGGAGACGTCCTTCAGCGTCAACATGCTCGCCATCCACAAGAACCGCCCCAAGCAGTTCTCGCTCAAGGAGGCCATCGACGCCTACATCGAACACCGCCGCGAGGTGGTCATCCGCCGGACCCGCTACTTGTTAGGCAAGGCCGAGGAGCGCGCCGAGCTGCTGGAAGCGTTCCTGCTGGCCCTCGGCCACCTCGACGACTTCATCAAGATCATCCGCTCGTCGAAAAACCGCGACGAAGCCCGCGAGCGCCTCGCCGCCTATCATTTCCCGCTGGCCACCGCCGAGGGCCTCGGCATCCTGATCCGCTCGCAACCCTCGGTGACCGGCGACCGGTATGTCTTCAGCGAGCGCCAGGTCAACGCGATCCTGGAACTCCGGCTCTATCAGCTAACCGGCATGGAGCGCGACAAGGTCAAGGCCGAATACGACGGCGTGCTGGCCGACATCCTCGACCTGCTCGACATCCTGGCGCGCGAGCAGCGCGTGCTCACCATCATCAAGGACGAGCTGCGCGCCCTCAAGGACCGCTTCGCCACCCCGCGCCAGTGCAACATCGTCGCCGAAGCCGGCGAGGTCGCCATGGAAGACCTCATCGCCAACGACGCGATGATCGTCACGCTTTCCCACCGCGGTTATATCAAGCGCACCCCGTCCACCGAATACCGCGTCCAGGGGCGCGGCGGCAAGGGCCTCAAGGGCATGGAAACGCGCGCCACCGGCAAGGACGAGGCGGACGACTTCATCGAACATCTGTTCAGCGTCCAGGCCCACGATTACCTGCTGTTTTTCACCAACACCGGACGCATGTATGTCGAGCGCGTCTATGAACTCCCGGAAGGCTCGCGCACCGCGATGGGCCGCAGCATCCAAAACGTGCTCAACCTCAAACCCGACGAGAAAATCGCCGCGCTGCTGCGCCTCGAGCGCACCGTGGACGAGGCCGGCAACGACATCACCTTCCGCGAGGAGGCCGGCTTCGTGTTCTTCGCCACCCGCAGCGGCAAGGTCAAGAAAACCGCCGTCAACGATTTCCGCAACTACCGCAAGGACGGCATCATCGCCATCAACCTCGAGGAAGACAACGAACTCATCGGCGTGCGCCTCACCTCCGGCTCCGATGAAATCATCCTCGTCACCCACCAGGGCATGAGCCTGCGCTTCCACGAGGACGACACCCGCGCGCTCGGCCGCGGCACCGCCGGCGTCATGGGCATCCGCCCCGCCGAGGACGATTTCGTCATCGGCCTGGCGCTGGTGACGCCGGAGTGCACGCTGTTAGTCGCGGCCGAAAACGGCATCGGCAAGCGCACCACCTTCGAGGACTACCGCCAGCAATCGCGCGGCGGCAAAGGCATCATCACCATGAAGGTCACCGACAAAACCGGCCCCGTGGTCGGCGCGGTCACCGTGACCACCGCCGACGAGCTCATGCTCATGACCTCCAGCGGCCAAAGCATCCGGATCCGCGCCGCCGAAGTGCGCGAAACCGGCCGCAACGCCCAAGGCGTCAAACTTCTCACCCTCAAGGACGGCGAGAAACTCCAAGACATCTCCATCGTCATCCCGGATGGTGAGGATGCCGACGGAGCGCCGGCTTCAGCCGAGGAAGAGACGCAATGACGGAGCGCGGGCTTCAGCCCGCCCATATTTCTCTAACCCCAGCGGGCTGAAGCCCGCGCTCCCTTTCCGAGTCATGAATAAGGGCATTCACTCGCGCGGCTACCTGCCACACTGGGATTTTTGGAAATCAGCACAAGCCATCACCTTTCGCCTCGCGGATTCGGTGCCGGGCCCGGTGATTCAGGCATGGCAAACTGAACTCGCCTCAATTCCCGATGATCGAGTGCGCCAGGAACAGCTCCACCGCCGCATCGCCCGTTATGAAGACGCCGGTCACGGTTGCTCAATCCTCAGCCAACCGGATTGCGCTGCCATCCTGCAGGCGAAACTCATCGCCGGGCATCCATCACGCTATCGCCTGATCGATTGGTGCATCATGCCCAATCACGTCCATGTGCTGTGCAAGCTGGCAGAAGCCTCGTCTCTCGGTGACGTCATCCGTTCCTGGAAAGGTGCCTGCTCCATTGAGATCAATCGTTTAATGGGTCGCTCCGGCCATCTCTGGATGGTCGACTACTTTGATCGATTCATCCGCGACCTCGACCACCTCCACGACTGCCGCGCCTACATCCGCAACAATCCGGTCAAGGCCGGCTTGTGTGACAAGCCCGAAGACTGGCCATTCTCGTCCGCCGGAACCGGGTGGCATCCTGACTCCACGGAGCGCGGGCTTTAGCCCGCTCTGATGGCCTAGAAGCGGGCTGAAGCCCGCGCTCCCTTCAGGGCGCTCCCTTGAAATCTAACCCTCCTGCCGCAGCCAGGCGTCGATTCCGCCGGTGACGTTTTTGACGCGGGTGAAGCCGCGCTCCAGCAGCATGCCGACCGCCTTGGCGGAGCGCATCCCGGACTTGCAGTGGACATAGATTTCGCGGTCCGTCGGCAGTTGCCCGAACCAATCAGGCAGGGTTTTCAACGGGATCAGGCGCGCGCCCTCGATGTGGGCGATGGCGTGTTCGTCGGGTTCGCGCACGTCGATGAGTACGCCGGTGAAATTCCCGGCAAGCAGCGCGCGGAGTTCGGTGGTGGTGATGGAGTCCATGGTTGCTGAGGGATGAGAATCGCAGGTGGTGGCGGCGGTGGTTTCGGTATTGGCGACGCCGTGGATCTCCGGGTGATCGCCGCACAAGCGGCATTGCGGATCGCGGGCGAGGTGCAGGCTGCGGAAGGCGCTGTCGAGCGCCGCGTAAACCGTGAGCTTGCCCAGCGGCACCGTGCCGATGCCGAGAATCAGCTTGAGGGTTTCTAGCGCCTGGAGCGAGCCGATGATGCCGGGCAGCACTCCCAGCACGCCCGCTTCCTGGCAGGACGGGACGCTGCCGGGCGCGGGCAAGCCCGGCAACATGCAGCGGTAACACGGTCCTCCCAGATGCGGCGCGAACACCCCCGTCTGCCCCTCGAAACGGTGAATCGCACCATATACTAACGGCTTGCGCAGGAAATACGCGCTGTCGTTGGTCAGAAAACGCGTCGGAAAATTGTCGGAGCCATCTATCAGAATGTCATATTCACGGGCAATCGCCAGCGCGTTGCCCGCGTCAAAGCGCACCGGATGCAACTCGACGCGCACGTGCGGGTTGACCTCGCGCAGGCGGGCTGCGGCGCTTTCAAGTTTCGGTTTCCCGACCCATGCCTCACCGTGCAGGATTTGCCGCTGGAGATTGGAGACGTCCACCAGATCCGCGTCCACCAGGCCGAGCCGGCCGACCCCGGCGGCCGCCAGATACAGCGCGGCGGGCGACCCGAGCGCGCCGGTGCCGACCAGCAGCACGGAGGCGTTCTTGAGGCGCAATTGTCCACTCTGCCCAACTTCGGGAATCAGCAGGTGGCGCGAATAACGGACAATCTCCGCCGGTGACAGGGTGCCGGGCATGACCGGGCCAGCATGCGCCGGAATGACCATTCTGTCCAAGGCTGAAACACCGCCCAACAGGTTGGCGACCGCGCGCCTGGCGACCCTGCGGGAATCCGCCGCTTGGCGGCGGGCGGAAAATCGTTTGGCTAACGCCTGTTTTGTGATAGGGTGTGCGTATGTCTGAAGTTCTATCGTCTTTTCGCCTGCGTCCCGGAGACCCGGCACCTGACTTCGCACTACCCGACGCCGCCGGCCAGATCACCACCCGCACCGCCGCCAGCGGACCTGCCGGTTTGTTAGTCATGTTTGCCTGCAACCATTGCCCGTTCGTGATCCATCTGGCCGCAGCCGTGGGCGACCTGGCCCGCGAAATCACCGCCCTCGGCGTCCACACCGTGGCGATCAACTCGAACGACGCGGCCCGGCACCCGGAAGACGAGCCCGCCCGGATGACCGAGTTCGCGGCCGACTACCGCTGGGACTTCTTTTATCTGATTGACGACTCGCAGGATGTCGCCAAGGCCTACGGCGCGGCCTGCACCCCGGATTTTTTCCTGGTCGACGGCCAAGGGCGGTTGTTTTACACCGGCCAGTTTGATGACTCGCGCCCGCGCAGCGGCCAGGCGGTCCACGGCGGCGACCTGCGGGAAGCCGTCAGGCGGATGCTTGCCGGCGAGCAACCGCTGGCCCGGCCCTACCCGAGCAGCGGCTGCAACATCAAATGGAAGCCCGGCAACCAACCGCGCTGGTGGAACACCAACCGTTGATTCGCTGGACGTCACGCCCCGCCGGTGGCGAGGTGGGCGAATTTGTCATCGATGAACTGGAGGACCAGTTCCTCGGTGGCCGTGTCGCCAAGGCGCCCGACCACATCCACCGAGAAGCCGCGGGCAATGAGCTGGCGGGCGCTCACCGGGCCGATGCCGCGGGCGCGGAGATAGAAGATCTCCTCGTCCTGGATCTGCGAGGAGGTGCTGCCATGCGAGCACTTGACCTGGTCGGCGTTGATTTCCAGGCCGGGCATTGAGTTGGCCTCGCAGGAGTCGCTCATCAGGAGGTTGCGGCACGTCTGATAGGCGTCGGTATGGTGCGCCTCCTGGTCCACAAAGATGAGACCCGAGAAGATGGTTTTCGAGTTGTCGTAGAGGGTGTTTTTATAGAGCAGGTCCGAGTAGGCGCCTTCGGAAACATGGTGTTGGAAGGTGCGTTGATCGTATTCCTGCTCGCGGGAGGGCACCGAAACCGACAGCATGTCCGAGCGCGAGCCCGGGCCTTCAAGGCGGGAAAGTGATTCGTTGCGGGCCCATGAGGCACCGGTGTTGAGAATGAACCCTTTGGCGGAGGAGTCGCGCGCGGTCGAGGTCTCGTTGATCTGAATGACGCGAGTGACTTCGTTGAATGCTTGGACGGCGACATAGTCGAGCTGCGAGTTAGGCCCCGCGGCCAGGTCGTTGAAGGCAATGGCGATGCCCGGGCTGAGGTCGTCAGCCGAGCGGAAGATGTCGATCACGCGGACCTTGGAGTTGGTGCCGGTGACCACCAGCGTGTGCGGAAAGATGAGCGAGTTGGGTCCCGATAGCCAGTGATGGACTTCGATCGCGCCCTCGATTTCGACGTTGTCGCCGGTGTGGACAAACAGGCCGTTGGCCACCGAGGCTTCATGCAGGGCGGCGAACTTGGCCGACCCCAGGCGGGTTTCCTGGCGCATGAACTGCGCGGCCACCAGATCGCCGTGGGCGACCAGCGCCTCGGCCAGTGGCAGGCAAATCACCCCGGCCGGCAGATTGGAGGCGGCATGAATCAGCTCGTCATTCACGAAAACCAACTTGGCCGAGGGCGCGGCCAGCCCGGTCGAGCGGGCCAGCAGCGCGGCTGCGGTTGCCGCCGGCACGCCGGAGCGCGGCTCAAAGCCGGCGAAGTCGAGTTGCTTCATGTTGGAAAAGCGCCAGGCCTCATCCCCGCGTTTGGGGGTTGGGGTGGCGAGGTAACGTTCCCAGGCCTCCTGCTGGCGGGCGGCGAACCAGGCGGGAAAAATGGCGGGGGTTTGCGGGGCGGTGGTGGTCATGGCAAATATAACAATAAGTCTTATGGGTCGCATAGGTCCTATGGACTTATGACTTGCTCTCGATCAACCGACCGACCCTTCCATCTCAAGGTCGATGAGGCGTTTGAGTTCGACCGAGTATTCCATCGGGAACTCGCGGACCAGGTCGTTGATGAAGCCGTTGACGGCCAGGGACATCGCCTGTCCCGGGTTGAGGCCGCGCTGTTGCATGTAGAAGAGCATCTCCTCGGACACCTGGGAGACCGAGGCCTCGTGCTGGGTTGCGTGCTGGTTGCCCTTGACGGTGATGGCCGGATAGGTGTCGGTGCGGGAGTTGCTGTTGATGAGCAGCGCGTCGCATTCGGTGTTGTTCTTGCAGCCCTTGAGGTGCTTGGGGATGTGCACCTGGCCGCGATAGGTGGCCCGCCCCTTGCCGACCGAGATCGACTTGGAAACGATGTTGGAGGTGGTTTCGTCGGCGGCGTGGATCATCTTGGCGCCGGTGTCCTGGTGCTGGCCGGTGTTGGCCAGGGCGATGGAAATGACCTCGCCGCGGGCGCGGCGTCCCTTCATGACCACGCCGGGGTATTTCATCGTGAGCCGGGAGCCGATGTTGCAATCGATCCAGCGGACTTCGGCGTCCTCCATGGCCAGGCCGCGCTTGGTGACCAGGTTGAAGACATTGCTGCTCCAGTTCTGCACGGTGACATACTGGATCTTGGCACCCTTGAGGGCGACCAACTCGACCACCGCGGAATGCAGGGTGGCGGTTTCAAACTTGGGTGCGGTGCAGCCTTCCATATACATCAGCTCGGAGCCTTCGTCCGCGATGATGAGGGTGCGCTCGAACTGACCAAAATTCTCCGAGTTGATGCGGAAATACGCTTGCAGCGGTTGCTTCAACTTCACGCCTTTCGGGATGTAGATGAATGATCCGCCGGAGAACACCGCGCTGTTGAGCGCGGAGAATTTGTTGTCGCTGGTCGGGATCACCTTGCCGAACCACGGACGGAAGATTTCCTCGTGGTTCTTGAGCCCTTCGGTGGAGTTGCAGAAGATCACCCCTTGCTTGGTCAGCTCTTCCTTGACGTTGGAATAGGCGGCCTCGGAGTCGAACTGGGCTTCCACTCCGGCGAGGAACGCGCGCTCCTGCTGGGGGATGCCCAGCCGCTCGAAGGTTTCCAGCACGTCCGCGGGCACGTCCGCCCACGAGCGCTTCGGCTTCTCTCCGTCGGATAGATAGTAGCGGATCTTGTCAAAATCGATGGCCTCCAAGTCCTTGGTCGCCCAGTGGGTCGGCAGCGGCTTGTCCAAAAAAACCTGCAGCGCCTTGTGGCGGAATTCGCGGACCCAGGCAGGGTCGCTCTTGACGTCGGAAATGTAGTCAATGGTCTTGGAGCTCAGGCCTGTGCCGGCATCAAACTTGTTGCGTTCCGGGAAGGTGAAGTCGCCCTTGGTGCGGTCGATGTCAATCGCCTCACGGGTTTCCAAATCGAGGGTGGCTGCGGCGTCGGAGGACATGGGGAAATTTGAAATTTGAAATTGCATCAGGCGAAGGCGGCTTCCTTGAGGAAGTCGTAACCGTGCTTTTCGAGCTCGTGGGCGAGTTCGGGGCCGCCGGAGCGGACGATCCGGCCTTCGGCCATCACATGGACGTGGTCGGGCTTGATGTAGTCGAGCAGGCGCTGATAGTGGGTGATCAGCAGGAACCCGCGCTCGGGCGAGCGCATGGCATTGACGCCATGGGCGACGATCTTGAGGGCGTCGATGTCGAGGCCGGAGTCGGTTTCATCGAGGATGGCATACTTGGGCTCCAGCATCATCAGCTGGAGGATCTCGTTGCGCTTCTTTTCCCCGCCGGAGAAACCCTCGTTGACCGCCCGGGCGGTGAATTTCCGGTCGATCTCGAGAATGTCCATTTTTTGATAGAGGGTCTTGTAATAGGCCACCGCGTCGATGTCCTGGCCCTTGGGCAGGCGGGCCTGGAGGGCGGCGCGGATGAAGTTGGCATTCGACACGCCGGGCACTTCGGACGGGTATTGGAAGGCGAGGAAGATGCCGGCGCGGGACCGCTCGTCGACTGACATGGCAAAAATCTCCTCGCCATCGAGGGTGACGGTGCCGCCGGTGACGAGATAGCTCTCATGGCCGGCGATCACTTTCGAGAGGGTGGATTTGCCGGAGCCGTTGGGGCCCATGATGGCATGGATTTCGCCTTTCGGGATGTCGAGGGTGACGCCCTTGAGGATTTCGGTGCCGTCTTCGAGGGTGGCGTGGAGGTCGTGGATGTGCAGGCTCATGGTGTTGGAAGAAGTTGGGGATCGGAGATGGAGAAGGAACGGGGAGCTAGGTTCAGACCAGGTGGCCGCGCAGGGTGAACTCGACATTCTTGACGATCGCCCCTGGCGGCAGGTCCAGCACGTCCTCGAGATGGATGCCGGGCCGGAACGTCACGTCGTGGATGATGCCGGTGGCGTCGTCGTGAAAATGGCCGTGCTCGGCGAGGTTCGGGCAGAACCGCGACGGCCCGCGGTCGAAGTTCACTTGGCGGATGATGCCGTGCTTCACCATCGCGTCCAGGCAGGTATAGACCGTCGCCAGCGACAAGTTCGGCAGCGTGTCCTTGATCCGCATGAACACGTCATTGGCCGTCGGATGGTCGCGGTGCTGGATCAGCATCCGGTAGATGTGCTGCCGCTGGCGCGTCATTCTCAGCCCGGAGATCTCATCCGGGATCTCGAGTTCTACGGCTGGATTGGGGGCTTTGCTGACCATCGCGGCGGCAACCTAAGAGCGGCCAAACTAATATCAAGAATTATTCCAGTTATCGCCTTTAATAGTTGCAACCTGCTGATCAGGAGCGGTGGAAGCGGTGGCGAAAGGTTGGTCGCGGTCAATTCGGCCGCATCCAGAGATAAACCCAGCGTTCGGAGACGGCCTTGCCGGTGGCGTCCTGGAGTTCGCAGGTCATGTCGATCTGCGGCAGGTCTTTGGGCGGTTCGACCACGAAGAACGCGCGCAGAACCTGGGGCATGTGGAGCAGCGGGCCGCGGCCGAGTCCGGCGGGCAGGTCGTCGACGTTGGCCATGCTCATGTCGGTGAGGCCGACATGAATGAGTTTCACGGCTTTCTGGTTGAGGGTGACCACCGGTTTGAGGCCGGAAATGTCGTCCCATTTGGGATCGCCGACCTTGAGTTCCGGTTGCAGTGGCTTGGCGAAGTCGATGGCCATCAGGATCTGGTTGGGCTTTTGCACCGGGGTGCCGGAGCGGGTGGCGCGCACCGCGAAGACGCCCGAGGGCGCGGGGTCGCGCAGCCAGTGCAGGCGGTAGTGGAAGCGGAACGGCTTGCCGACTTCCAGGCCCGGTTCGGGATCCCAGAACAAAATCGCGTTGTCATTGGTCTCATCGGTGGTGGGCATCTCGATCAGGTGGATCTTGCCGTGGTCGAAGCCCAGCACCGGCTCCACCCGCACGCTCGGGCGCTCGTGGTAGCGGGCCTCAATATCCTGATAGGACGCGAACGACCGGTCGCGCTGGAGCAGCGACCAGGAGCGCGGTTTTTCCATGCCGAACACGCAGTGGCGGAATTGATTGTGGGTGTGCTCCAAGGGCCGGTAGTGGAGGTTGCCGCTGCCCAGTTCCATCAGCAGCCCGTCGCTGTCGTGGACTTCCGGGCGGAAATCGTAAGGTCGCGGATGGGTGCCCTCGCCAAACCAGAACATCGTCGAGAACGGGGCCAGCCCGAGTTGGCGCACCGGGCGGCGCAGGGTGATTTCCGCGTCGATGTCCATCACGGTCTCCACGCCGGGAGTGATGGTGAAGTGATAGGCGCCGGCCACGCTCTCGCCATCCAGCAGGGCCCAGGCGTTGAGGGATTTGGCGTCCTTGGCGGGCCGCTCGAGGTAGAACGCGGTGAAGTCGGGAAACTCCTCGGGCACGCCGGGCAGGCCGCTGTTGATCGACAGGCCGCGGGCCGACAAACCATAGGGCGAGTTGGCGGGGATGGCCCGCAGGTAGCTGGCACCGAGAAACACCAGAAACTCATCCATGTATGCCGGCGAGTTCAGGTGGCAGCGCGCCCGCCAACCGGCGTAGCCTGGCGGCGGCGGCGTGCCGGCCGGGATCTTTTGCTTGCCGTAGTCGAAGAGCCCGAGGTCGAACTTGAGCGGGGTGGCTTGGCCGTCGGCGACTTCGTGCATGGCGACCATCTTTTTGGCCGTCCATCCCGGGTGGAAAAAATCGATGGAAAACGGCAGTTTTTCCTTGGTCCACAAGCCGGAGTCCATCTTGAAGCGGATGTCGCGGTGCTGGTCGTAACTCAGGTTTTTCCAATAGTCATCCAACTCCTGATGGGATGGCGCGTAAGGAGTGGCCGCCATCGACCGGGCCGTCGCCCGCAGTTTCTCAAACGAGAAATTGTCCGCGCGTAGCAGTCCGGTGAGGCAAATCGGCAGGGCAAGGGCGGGCAGTAGGGCGCGGAGTGTCATAGAGCGGACGGGTGGACGCTCCGTGTATGTGCCAGCTCGCCTGTTCTGGCAATAGCGGGGTGTGGGGCTCTTCATCTGAAAAAATCTCATGAAGAAGGGACACATGCATGGATCGGTGTGCGATCTCCGCGGGTCTGTCAACCTCGCCGCGGCTCACGATCACCTCGGTGACCCGCACGCCCACCAGCTGCGGCTCGATGCCGCGGCGGGTGGTTTCAACTTCGGGCAGTTCGGGCATGGCGGCGGCCGCCCACTCTCGACCACGATCGCCGCCGGCGCAACCCCGGCGAATGTGAACGTTGGGTGCCGCGGGGCGGGTTGTTGGATTCCGCGAGTCTGGTTGTTGGGTTCTGCGAGTCTGGTTGTTGGGTTCTGCGAGTCTGGTTGTTGGGTTCTGCGAGTCTGG
>JBAXBG010000003.1:0-55659 GCA_037142115.1 Verrucomicrobiota bacterium
GCGTCCGTTCTTGTCCACCCTTGTGATGCTCGGAGCGCTCGCGCTGACGGGCCGGTTTGTGGCTGCGGAAACACCGGCCGACCTGCTCGACGACCCCGCAACCCAACTCTCCCGTCCGGCTGACCGCGAGCGGGTGGTCAAGCGCATGGCGGAGATTGAAGGAGCCCGCCTCCAGGATGCCCGAACCCGCGCCACTTTGCTCGGCCTGCCGCTGCGTACCGTCATGTCCAACGGCCGCATCCAGGAAATCACCGCTTTCGATGGCACTCGGCCGCGCTATTTCACCACCCACAATGCCAATGCCGCCATCTCCACCGGGGCCAATCTGCTGCGGGCAGCCCCCTATTCTCTAACTGGATCAGGCGTGGTCATCGGTCTCTGGGACGCCGGGTCCGCGCTTTCCACCCATCAGGAGTTTGGCGGCCGCGTGACCGTCATGGATGGTGCCCCCAGCTACGACCACTCCACCCACGTCGGTGGCACTTTGATTGCCGCCGGGGTCACCGCGTCCGCCCACGGCATGGCGGCCTTGGCCACGATCAATTCTTACGACTGGACCAGTGACATCACCGAGATGACGTCCCGGGGGGCCACCATCGCCGGCGAAGTCGGGAAAATCTATCTCTCCAATCACAGCTACGGCTATGTCTGCGGCTGGAACTACGTCAATGGTGGAACCCCCTACCGCCTCTGGGAATGGAATGGCACAGGCACCACCGCCACCTCGATTGAAACCGACTTCGGTCTCTACAGCACCTACGCGCGCGGTGATGATGCGCTGGCCTTCAGTGCCCCCTACTATCTGATTTTCCGCGCCGCCGGCAATGACCGCGGTGATAATCCGGCAACCGGGTCCAGCGTCGCCCTTGCCGCCGCCGGCACCACGGTGGTCCTTTACGACCCGGCGCTCCATCCCGCCGGTGACGACCTCTATCGTGGCGGCTTCGATACCATCAGTTTTGATGCCATCGCCAAAAACGTCATGACCGTCGGTTCCGCAAGCGATGCCGTCACCAGCGGCGTCCGCGATGTGACGAAAGCCACGGTCAGTTACTTTTCCTGTTGGGGTCCCACCGATGACGGCCGGATCAAGCCCGACATAGTTGCCAACGGCGACGGTCTCTACTCGTCGCTTAACACCAGTGATACGGCTTACGGCACGATGAGCGGAACCAGCATGGCGACGCCCAACTCGGTGGGTTCGGCATCCTTGTTGATCCAGCAGTACGGCAATTTGTTCCCCAGCCAGGCGATGCGTGCCAGCACCCTCAAAGGCCTGCTCATTCACACCGCCGACGACCTCGGCAATCCCGGGCCGGACTACAAATACGGATGGGGATTGGTCAACGTGAAAGCCGCCGCCGATCTCATTCAGGATCATTATGTATTTCCGGAAAAACTGCGAATCACGGAAAGCCAACTCACCACCACCACCGTCACCCGCACGCATTCCTTTGTGTGGGACGGCCTCACACCCCTCTCTGCCACGCTGTGTTGGACGGATCCGGCCGCGGCGGCCCTCACCGCCAGCGACTCGCGTCTCGCCCGGCTTGTCAACAATCTCGACCTGAAAGTCATCGCTCCCAATGGTTCTGTATTCTACCCCTATGTGATGCCATTTGTCGGCACCTGGACCCAAGCCTCGATGGACTTGCCCGCCACCACTGGCGTCAACATCACTGACAATGTCGAACAGGTCCGCATCGCCGCCCCGCCGGTGCTGGGGACCTATCAGGCGGTCATCACCTTTACCGGCACTCTGACCAATTCCAGCCAGAACTACTCGCTGCTGGTTTCCGGATCATCGGCGGCACCAGCACCCCTGCCGCCCTCCAATCTGGTCGCCACCCCGGGCAACAACACGGTCGGCCTGACATGGAGCGCCTCCAGCAATGCGATCGTCTATCATGTGAAACGCTCTGCCACCAGCGGCGGGCCCTATGTCGCGGCCGGCAGCTCCAGCACGACAAGTTATAGTGACTCGCCGGTGACCAATGGCGCGACCTATTACTATGTCGTTTCCGCTGCCAATGGCACCGGTGAAAGCGCGGACTCCACCGAAGTCAGTGTGATTCCCGCCGCTTTGCCCTCCTCGACATCGTTGGCATCCTCACCTGTCGCCGCAGGCACATATGGAACATCCGTCACCCTGAGCGCGACCGTCACCGGAGCGACAGGCACCGTGACATTTCTGGAGGGGATCACGGTGCTCGGCTCGGGAAGTCTGAATGGTTCGGGCGTGGCGACCTGCGTGACCAGCGCGCTCGCGTTGGGGGATCATTCGATCACGGCTGCTTACGCGGGTGACGCCACGTTCGCGGCCAGCGACTCCAGTGCGCTGGCTTACACGGTGAACCCGAAGCCGGTGACCATCACTGGCGTGACCGCGGCCGGCAAGGTCTATGACGGCACCACCACCGCCATTCTCTCCGGCGGTGCAGTCGCCGGCGTGGTGGGCGGCGAGGCCGTGACCGTGGTCGCGGGCGGCGGCAGCTTTGCCAGTGCGAATGCGGGCAACCAGGCCGTGCTGGCCGCCGGCTACGCGCTCGGCGGATCCGACAAGGAGAACTATGTCCTGGCGGGCCAGCCGACCGTGCCCGCCGCCACCATCACGCCGCGGCCGGTCTTGCTGACGGGCACGCGGGTATATAACGGGACGACGGCGGCAGGCGTCTTGGCGGCTTCTAACAATCTTGACGGCGCCAATCTCACGGTCACGGGTGCCGTCAATCTCGTCAGCAAGGATGTCGGAGCACAGTCGTTGGTGGCGGCGGTGCCCACGCCGGCGGTGCGGGTGCAAAGCGCCACCGGCAACACCGGTGTCAATGCCACCGCCACCATCAGCGTGACCCTGCCCAACACGCCGGTTGCCGGCAATACCTTGGTGGCCGTGATCTCCACCCGCGGCACCAGCGCCAACAGGGTATCCGGCATCACCCAAACCGGCGCGGCTTGGACGCGCGCGGCCCAAGCCACCAACACCAACGGCACCACCACGGAAATCTGGTATGCGCCCAACGTGTCGGGCGCTGCCAAGGCGATCACCATCAACCAGGCGTTGCTGCGCTCGGCCGCGGTGGTGGTGGAGTACAGCGGGGTTCTCACCGCCAGCTCGCTGGACCATACGGCGAGCGCCACCGGCAGCAGCATCGCCCCGGTCACCGGAACCACCGCGGCGACCCTGCAAGCCAACGAACTGTGGCTCGGCGGCATCGGATTCATTAGCAGCACGCCCACGCTCGGAACGCTGCTCAATAGCTTTACGTCGGTGGCCAGCGCCCAGTCCACCCGCACCACGGCTAGCAGCAATGCCAAGGTCTATGCACTCGAACGCCTCGCCAACCCGGTCGGAACCGCTTCTTCCGGCGGCACTCTCAGCGTCTCGGCGCAGTGGGCCGGCGCCTTGGTCACGTTCAAGACGGTCACTGTTAGCACGCTCGCGCTGGCTGGCTCCGCCGCCGGCAACTACACGCTGACGGGTTCGAGCGGCGCGGTGACGGTCACCGCCAAGGCTCTGAAACTCACTGGATTGGTGGCGAACAACCGCGCGTATGACGGCACTGCCATTGCTACTCTAACAGGAAGCGCGGCGCTGCAACCTGCGGAGGCGGCCGGGGCCGGCTCCAGCAGCGATGGGATGCCCTACCTGGGCGACACGGTGACGGTGGGCGGCACGGCGGTTGCGGTGTTTGCGGACAAGCACGCGGCCACCGGCAAACCGGTGACGGTTACCGGCTACGCCCTGCTGGGCGCGCAGGCCGGCAATTACTCTCCCACCCAGCCCGCCGGTCTATCCGCCAGCATTGCACCGCGGTCCGTCACCGTGACCGCGGTGAGCGCCACCAAGGCCTACGATGGCACGACCACCTCTGCAGGCATCCCAACCTTGAATCCGCCGCTCAGCTCCGGCGATACCACGAGTGTCCTGGCGCAGGAGTTTCAAGACGCCGGCGCGGCGACTGATAAAACAATCGTTCCGTGGGTCACGATCAATGACGGCAATGGCGGGGCCAACTATGTGGTGACGCAGGTCAACGACAACACGGGTGTGATCACCCCCGCCACAGCCGCCATTGGTATGGCGGGTCTCACACAAACCTATAATGGCAACCCGCGCAGCGTGACGGCGACTACCACGCCGTCCGGCCTGACGGTCGGCCTTACCTACAATGGTTCCGCCACCGCGCCGGCCAACGCCGGCAGCTACGCGGTGGTGGCCACCGTCAATGACGCGAACTATCAGGGTAGTGCCAGCGGCACGCTGGTCATCGGCAAGGCCGCCGCCAGCGTCGTCCTGAGCTCGCTGTCCCAAACTTACGATGGCGCGGGCAAAGCGGCCGGGGCGTCCACCACCCCGTCCGGACTCACCGTCGGGCTGACTTACAACGGCTCCTCGACCGCACCGGCCAGCGCCGACAGCTACAGCGTGGTGGCCACCGTCAACGACTCGAACTATCAGGGTTCCTCCTCGGGCACGCTGGTGATTCAAAAAGCCACGGCCGCCATCGTCCTCACCTCGCTATCCCAGAACTACGATGGCAGCGCGAAGCCCGCCAGCGCCACCACCACGCCCGGCGGGCTGACCGTCGGCCTGACTTACGATGGATCCTCGACCGCTCCGACCCATGCCGGCAGCTTCAGCGTGGTGGCCACCGTCAATGACCCGAACTATCAGGGTTCCTCCTCGGGCACGCTGGTGATTCAAAAAGCCACGGCGGCGGTCGACCTCGACGTCCTCACCCAAACCTACGATGGTAGCGCGAAGCCCGCCAGCGCCACGACCACGCCGAGCGGCCTGGCGGTTGGGTTGACCTACGATGGCACCGCGACCGTGCCGGTCAACGCCGGCAGATATGAGGTGGTGGCCACGGTCAACGACACGAACTATCAGGGTTCCTCCTCGGGCTCGCTGGTGATTGAAAAAGCCACGGCGACTGTCGTTCTCAGCGCGCTTGACCAAACTTACGATGGTGCCTTAAAGCCTGCTGGCACCCTCACCACTCCGGTTGGCCTGGCGGTCGGTCTGACCTACAATGGTTCCGTGACCGTGCCGGTCCACGCAGGCAGTTACACGGTTGCGGCCATGATCAACGACCCGAACTATCAGGGGGAGTCCGTCGGCACCCTGGCGATTCGTAAGGCGGTGGCCGGCATGGTCCTGCGCGCGCTTGACCAAGCCTACGATGGCACGGCGAAATCCGCGGCGGTGACCACCACGCCGCCGGGTTTACCAGTCGATCTAACCTACGACGGGTCGGCGACCGCGCCGGTCGGCGCCGGCAACTACGCGGTGGCGGGCGCGGTCGATGACGCGGATTATCAGGGCTCCGCGGCGGGCACCCTAGTGATTCACAAAGCCACGGCTACGGTTGCTCTCAACGCGCTCGCCCAAACCTACGACGGATCGCCCAAGCCCGTGGGCACCACCACCGATCCGTCCGATTTGGCCGTCGATCTGATCTACGACGGATCCCCGAGCGTGCCGGGCGACGCCGGCAGCCATGAGGTGGTGGCCACCATTCGCAACGCGAACTATCAGGGAACCGTCACTGGAACCTTGGTCATCGGCAAGGCTGAGGCCGGCGTGGCTCTCAGCGCGCTCGCCCAAATCTATGACGGGTCTCCCAAGTCCGTTGGTGCCACCACCACCCCGTCCGACCTCTCCGTCGATATTGACTACAATGATTCCGAGGCCACGCCCTCCGCCGCCGGCAGCTACGCGGTGGTGGCCACGGTCAACGACCCGAACTATCAGGGAGCAGCCAGCGCAACGCTGGTCATCGGCAAGGCTGAGGCCGGCATCGCCCTTGGCTCGCTTGCCCAAACTTACGACGGCACACCGAAATCCGCGGCGGCCACCACCACGCCAGCGGGGCTTGCCGTGGTTCTCACCTACGATGGCTCCGAGACCGCGCCCACCGCCACCGGCAGCTATGCGGTGGTGGCCACTGTCAGCGCCCCGAACTATCAGGGCAGTGCCACCGCCACTTTGGTGGTCAGCCCGCCACCCGCCGAGTTGGCGGCCTGGCACAACGAATATTTTTCCGAGGCCGAGCAAAGCGCGGGCCTCGCGGCCGACGACGCCGACCCGGATGGTGACGGTCTGAGCAACCTTGCCGAGTATGCCTTGGGAACCGATCCTCGCCATTTCTCGCCACCGCTGGCACCCGTTCGCGACGCCGACGGGCTGTCGATCACCTTCACCCGTCCCGCCGACCTGCTGGATGTGAGTTACGGGGCCGAATCGTCCGAGGATCTAACCCACTGGTCGCCGGTGCCGCTGGAAGTGTTGGAGACCGGTCCGGTCGAGACCGTGCGGGCCCGCGACCCGCTCACCACGGGCGATCCGTTCCGGCGCATGCTGCGCCTGCGCTTCGAGCGGCCGTGATTTTTTCGTGGGCGACGCCCGGCTGACGCGTTCTCCCTCGGGATAGTGGATTTTAAAAATCGGCTGAAGAGGGGCGTGCCGACCAGGGTGAAGAGTGAATCAAGTTGCGTGGCCAGGACAGCGGGTCCGCCCATGGTCTTGGCCAGTCCGGCGACATCGTGCGGCACAAAGAATGTCCATTGCTAGGCATCGCCCTCGCAATAATCGTCGCGCCGATGATTGGATAGGAACGGATCAAACGGCGTGCGCCAACTGCCGTCGGCCAGGCGGCCGCGCGCCAGGTGCGTGGTTGGGTCAATGACATTCTTATAACTCTCGGAACGCTTGATGAAATATTCGTAGTCGCTGTCCTTGCCGAGCATCCTGGCCATTTGGGCGATGCACCAGCCGTCGTAGGCGTATTCCAGGGTGCGGGCGACGGATTCCATCTCCAGGTCGGCGGGGACATAGCCGTATTTCTTATAGTTGGCCAAGCCGACGGGATAGCGCATCGAGGTGCCGCAGAAATCCTTCATGGCCGATCGCCTTGATCTCCGCGCTCACGACCCGGTCGTGGTCGTCTTCCTTGCAAATCGTGCAGGCACCGTGATTGCCGTGGTTGAGATCCACCATCGCGTAGTTGGATCCCGGTTGGGGGAATTCATAGCGGTGGAAACCGCAGCGGGAGGTGTCGGGTCCCACTTGCACCATGCCGAAGGGCACCCCGGCGGCGGGGATGATGCCGCCGTTGCCAGCGGTGCCGATGATGGGGTTGACCTGGCGGGCGAGTTCGGTGGTTTGCGCCACGCCCCGGGGGCTGCCTGCCAGCAGTAGCAGTCCGCTGGTCGCTAGGAGGATTGCGCGATGAGGGTTCATGGTGGTGGATTTCTAAGTGGGGTTGGCATCCTGGCGGGCGGCTGGTTGTCGTTAGGTGGTTTCGCCCGGCGCGCCCGGCTGGCTGCGCCAGAAGTCCAGGCGTTCCTTGATGCGTTTTTCCATGCCTTGGTCACCCGGCTGATAGTAAACCCGCCCTTCAGGCAGATAGGCCTGCGGCACGTAGGCACCCTCGAAGTCGTGGGCATACAGGTAGCGCATCGACTCCTCGGATTGGCCGGAGGCGGCGGCGAGTTTCTTGCGGGTGGCGGTGCGCAGGTGGGGTGGCACGGCCAGGGTCCGGCCCTGTTCCACGTCCTCCTGGGCCTTGGCCAGAGCGGCGTAGGCGGTGTTGGATTTGGGGGCGGTGGCCAGATAGACCGTGGCGTGGGCCAGCGGGATGCGCCCCTCGGGCAGGCCGACAAATTCCAGCGCGTGGTGGGCGTCCAAGGCCACCCGCAGCGCGTTGGAATCGGCCAGGCCGATGTCTTCGGAGGCCGCGATGACCAAGCGGCGCGAGATGAAGCGCGGGTCCTCGCCGGCATGCAGCATCTTGGCCAGCCAATACAAGGCCGCATCCGGATCCGACCCGCGGATCGATTTGATGAAGGCAGAGGCCGTGTCGTAATGCGCGTCGCCATCGGCGTCATAGACCACCGCCTTGCGCTGGATGGATTCCTCGGCGATTGCCAGCGTGAAGCGCACCACCCCGTCCGGCCCCGGCGGGGTGGTTAGCGCGGCGAGCTCCAGGGCGGTTAGAGCCTTGCGCACGTCGCCGTCGGATTTCTCCGCCAGGTGGTGGAGCGCCGGCGCGTCGGCCTGAATATTCATGCCGCCCAGGCCTTGGCCGGCATCCGCGAGCGCCCGCTCCAGCACCCCGATCAGCGCCTCCACCGGCACCGGCTCCAACTGGAAAATCTGCGAGCGCGAAACCAGCGGCGAGTTCACATGGAAATACGGGTTGTGGGTGGTGGCACCGATGAATCGAACGACACCGCGCTCGATGTGCGGCAGTAGCACGTCCTGCTGCGCCTTGTTGAACCGGTGGATCTCGTCGATGAACAGGATGGTGGTTTCCCCGCGCAACTCGCGCCAGGTCCGCGCCTGGTCGATCTTGGCGCGGATTTCGGCGACGTTGGACTCGACCCCGTTGAGCGCTTCGAAGCGCGAGCCGCTGGTGCGGGCGATCACGCTGGCCAGGGTGGTCTTGCCGGTGCCCGGCGGGCCATGAAAAATCAACGAGGTGAAGCAGTCCGACTCGATCGCGCGGCGCAGCAATTTGCCGGGTGCCAGGATGTGTTGCTGGCCCGCCACCTCGTCGAGCGTGCGCGGGCGCATCCGCGCCGCCAGCGGCTCGGATGGGGTGGGTTTGTGCGACAAGGCCGCGGGAGTGGTAAAAAGGTCGGACACGGCGGACGCCCGCCAGCATCGCCCCGCTTGCCGTGCCCTGCCAGCCCATAAAGCAGCCTGTGAAAAACTTACAAAAACTTTCAAAATTCGCAAACTTTCTGCTTGTTCTGGCTTGGGTTCCGCGTCAACTTCCACGCAGTTCAGCGAGCCAAGCCATATTTGACTCGGTCGATCTCCGGGGGGAAGTCGGTCGAGCAAGGCGAGAGCCGCTAAGCTAAAAAAAGGCGCGCGTTGTGAAATCCGGGGGGAAATCCAACGCGCGCTTTTAATTTTCAGCCATCGGCCGAGGGGAGTTTACCCCAAGGCCCCGATGCCGATGAGGTCGCGGTCGATGGATGCGGCGGCCCGCAACGATTCATCCATGGTGATCGCTTGCTGGAGGTGGCTGCGGGCGCGGGCGGCCTCGCCCAGGGTCCACAGGTAACAGGCGAGATTGTAATGGAAAATCGCCATCTCAAACAGAGTCTTGGGGCCGCGCAGCAGCCAGTGGCAGGCGGCGAGCGTGTCGCCCGTTTCATGGAGGCAAAACGCCGCGCGCAGGAAAAACATCGGCTCGTTGGCGACTTTGAGGCAGAGCAAGCGGGCCGTGTCGGAGGCAGAGTTCCACGCTTGATTGACCATTTGTGCAGCCAGTTGCAACTCGAGAACCTCGCGTTGGGTCCGGACTTCCATCGGCAGCCTATCCAGTTCGCTTAAAGCCTCATCGGCAATCCCGAGTTCCAGCCATCCGCTGGCGGCCTGCAACGTTTTGGTTACGCCCATCAGAGGCAGCTTAAAGCAGCCGGGGCAGGATGCAATCCTTGGGCGTCGAATTATTTCTCACACGGCGATCCCGCTAGCTGTCGCGGCAGACCGCGACCAGTTCGGCGTGCTCCTGCGCCGAGAGCGGCGAGTGCACGCGGCGGGTCGCCCACGGGCGCTGCGGCTCCACGAACCGCTCGTGCATCGGTTGCACATGCTCGGTGAATTGCTGGCGCACCGAGGCCTCCGTGCGGCCGCGCTGCTGGACATCGCGCTCGACGCGCCGCCGCAGGCGTTCCGCCTCCGGGCACTCGACGAACACGCTGAGTGCGAACATGTCGCGCAGCCACTCCGGGTGCAGCAGCCACAGCCCTTCTAACACAACGAGGCGGGCCTGGGCGAAAACCCGCGTCTCCGCTTGCCGGGTGTGAGTGGCGAAATCGTAAACCGGGATGCGGGCCGCCTCGCCGCGCGCCAGGCACTCCAGCACCTCGCGCAGCGCCTCCCAGTCGATCGCCGCGGGGTCGTCGAAATTGACGCGCTCGCGCTCGGCTTCCGGCAGGTGGCTCAAATCGCGGTAGAAGTCATCCAGGCTCAAGTGCCCGGCCTCATCGCCCAGCCAGTGGCCGATCTCGGCGGACAGCCAGCTTTTGCCGGAGCCGCTGCCGCCGACCACGGCGATGAATCGGGAATGGCTCATAACAGATAGGAGGTGGCCTTGGGGTGGGTGCGGCCTGGGCTCAGGCGTGCCGGCCGGGCGGCGTGTCCGCTAGCAGGGGGTAGTCCAGATAGCCGCCCGGGCCGTCGCCGTAAAAGGTGGCGGAGTCCGGCGTGTTCCATGGGGCGTCGAGGCGGAGGCGCTCGACGAGATCCGGGTTGGCGATGGCGGATTTGCCGAAGGCCACCGCGTCGGCCTGGCCTGAGGCGATCGCCTCGCGTGCGCTGGCGGCGGTGAATCCTTCGTTAGCGATGAACACCCCGCCGAAAATTTCCTTCAGCTTGGGACCCAGCGCCGCCGAGGCGTGAGATTCGCGGGCGCAGAGGAAGGCGAGTTGGCGGTTTCCCAGTTCGCGCGCGACGTAGCCGAAGGTGGCTGCGGGATCGGAATCCCCCATGTCGTGGGTATCGCCGCGGGGCGCGAGGTGCATGCCCACGCGCTCCGCCCCCCACACCGAGATGACCGCATCGGTCACTTCCAACATCAAGCGGGCCCGGTTTTCCAGCGAGCCGCCATACGCGTCGCTGCGGTGATTGGTCGAGTCCTGCAGGAACTGGTCGAGGAGATAGCCGTTGGCCCCGTGGATCTCGACTCCGTCGAAGCCCGCCGCCTGGGCGTTGGCCGCTCCCTGCCGGTAGGCCTCGATGACCGCCGGGATTTCTCCGGTCGCCAGCGCCCGCGGCGTGACAAACCGCTTGGTCGGGCGGATCAAATTGACATGACCGGCAGGCTGGATCGCGCTGGGGGCCACCGGCAACCCGCCATCCAGATAGATCGGGTCCGAGATCCGGCCGACGTGCCAGAGTTGGAGCACGATTTGGCCGCCGGCCTGATGCACCGCGCGGGTGACGCCCTGCCAGCCTGCGACCTGCTCGTCCGACCAAATGCCGGGGGTGTTCGGGTAGCCGACCCCCTGCGGGCAGACCGCGGTGGCTTCAGCGATGATCAGCCCGAACGACGCGCGCTGGGCGTAATAGGTTGCCATCATCGCGTTGGGCACGCGCCCGGCGGAGGCTCGGCAACGGGTGAGGGGAGCCATGACAATACGGTTAGGGAGCGACAACGCGCCGGCTTGCAGGGGTTGAAAGAGCGGGTCGGTCATGGGATGCAAAATGATGGTCGTGGATGCCAGGCCGCGCGGACTGCGGATGGCAGGCCACAACCAAGCAGGTTAACCAACAAATGCAAGGCCTCCACTGCCTTTGCGCCTGAGGGCAATCCCTCTGGCACCGGCTTCCTGGCCCCACATCCCAAGCCAGTGGTAAGGCGTGCGGGTGAGGGCACGCCGGGACGCGTTCTCACGAACGCGCCTACGGGTCGGATGAAGCGGGGTCGCGTGCCTGTTCCAACGCCAGTTCAGGGATGCGCGGCGGCGGAGGTTTTGATCTCCAACGGATCGTGGGTCGTGGCTTCTTTGGCGGGCTTGGCGGGCGTCGCCTCCTTGGCCGGCATGACGGGCGGCCTGTCTGTGATCGGGTCAGGTGCCGGGGATGCTACCGGGATCTCGGGCGCGGCCTCCTGACGAATCGCTTGGAAGAGCAGGTTGTAGTTATGGCGCACCGCGGCAGGGAAGGATACCCGGCCGGCCTCCACGATGTTTTCGCGCAGCAGTTTCGACGACAGGTCGGCGACCAGATCGCTGCCGATTTGCAAGGCCAGCTCGGAACCAATCGAGGTCTTGCCAACCGTTTTGCTGGCCAAGATCACATTGCTGGAAATCGACCGGCCCTGCAGCGCAATGTCCGAGCGGGCAGCTACAATGACGCCTTGCGCATTCAGGGTGACTTCCAGCATCGCGTGATCATCCGACGACAACCAACTGCGGACGTGATCGATGCGCACCGAGATGAAAATCCCGCCGTCGGGCGTCGGGCTGATCTCGGGCTTGTAGGTGCGATAGGTCGCGCCTGATAGAGAATACTCCGCGACGTGTTTGTCATGCTTGGTCCAGCCACCCAGGCTTTTGCCGAACGCTTCCTCATCGATCTTGACGGCCGCGGCTGCGATGAGTGCCGTCGCGCACCACGCGGCAACTGGGAATAGAGCGTATTTCATGATCTGAAACTCGGAGGATTGAGGCAATGGAACAGGGTCAGCGCGGAAAACACGGTCTGGCTTCCGGTGCTGGCCGCCACTTTCTTCAGGGTGCGCCACAACCGCGGTGCCGAATACCAACGGGCCGCGGCGAGCGAGATGGACGGCATGGGGTTCGCTGGCATGGTCAGTGGCGGCAGCGGCAAGTTGCGTCAATCCGCGGCCGCGAACAAGTTCCAAGTGCTTCAATCAGGGGGAGTCATCCATGGACCGCGAGTCTCCAGACTCGCCGAAGCCGTTCCTCAAATCCGAGCACCGCCTACCACCTGCCGATGGCCGCCGCGATCGTCAGCACGGTTTTCTCCCCGCCAGGCGGCGGATTGGTGCGTGCCGGGGTTTGGGGGAAATCCGCTTCCAGACAGGCGGAACTGCCGGCGGCGTCGGCCAAGACCGGCAGCGCGGGGATTCCGATGTTTCCCTGGCAGTGCTTGCCGCCCCAGGGGTCGAGGTAGCTCACCGCAAACCCGCTGGCGCTCCGGGCCAGCTTGCGCGGCAGGGCGGTGAGGGTGACGAAGTGGGCGTCGATGACGACCCACTGGGGAGCGGCGGTAGCGGGTTGGCGGCGCAGTGCGTAACGGCGCAGGCTGAGGATGGGTGGCAGGCCCTTGGCGAGCGAGTTGTCGAGGCGCTGATAGACGCGGTGCAGCAGTTGTTGCGGGGTTTCGCGCGGATTGAGAAACAACACCTCCGCGCTCAGCGGCGGAAGGGATTGGCCGAGCCTCATTTCGTTGGCCATGTCCTGCAGGTCGAGCACGCTGACCCCGCGGCGGCTCCAGCGCGGGTGGCCGGGAGCATGCTTGGACGGGCGCATGCCGATTTCACGGATGATCCGGAGCAGGCTGGCCTTGTCGGTGGATCCGGCCAGTGCGGTGGCGGCCCGCTGCCATGCCGGATCGCCGAAACGGAACGCATTCAACAAGGCCGCCGGACCACAGGCATTGCCCGACACCACCAGTTGGTTGGCGGGCGCCGCGGCCAGGTTGGGCGCGTCGCGCGTCGCCGGCGCAGCCGCCGCAGTCGCGGCAAGCCACAGCAGCGCCAGACTACTACTTGGCAGCCGGCGCGACATAGGTTTCCACGCGGTGGTCATTCGAGGATTTGGCATCCTGGATGCCCCCGGACAGGCTGACCCTCGAGTCCACGCGGATGCCGTTGGTATAGGCTGCGGCCGGTTGGGTGAGCGGCACGCGGACCGTCTGCACCGCATCGGGCGCGAGCGAGGTGAGGTTGGCTGTGACCGTGCTGCCCCCGACGGAGACTTTGACGGCGGTGTTGATCAGCGTCTCGGTGCCGCGGTTCTGAACCAGCACCTCGACCTGGCCGTAGGGATTGCCCGCGTCCGGCGCCAGGATCCGGCTGGAGGCCACCGCCGCGTCATAAATGCCGGGGGTGGTGCCGTTCAACACTCGGCCCATGTCCGTCATGCCCGCGCCCAACTGCGGGTCCTTGCCAGCCGCGCCGCCGTCATCCAGATAGGCCAGCAACATCTGATAGGCCTGCGCTTGCGTCAGCCCCCCTGCGCCGCCCTCGGTCATGACGGCGGCAATCAAGCCGGTGACGATGGGCGCGCTGAATGAGGTGCCGCTCACGCTCATCGCCTGCTCGCCCGTCCAGGCGGCATTCAGGCCGTAGCCCGGGGCGGTTAGGTCGAGCTGGTCGCCGGAGTCCGAGAAATCCAGGTGGTTGCCCAGCGCGTCGACGGAGCCCACTGCGATCACCCCGGCGTTGGCGGCCGGGTGGGAGATTTGATTGGTGCCGTAGTTGCCGGCGGCGGCGATGATCAGCACCCCATGCTCGGCGGCGTAGGCGATGGCGCTCTGCATCAACGCGCTGTCACTGGTGCCACCCATGGAAATGTTGATCAACTTGGCACCGGCATCCACCGCCGCCACAATCGCCTGCGATAACAGGAAATTATCCGACTGGCCGTTGTCATCGGCGATCCGGTAGGAGAGGATTTCCGCGCCGGGGGCGACCCCTGGCGTGAGCGCGTCCCGACCGATGATCATCGACGCCACCGCGGTGCCGTGGCCGTTTTGTTGGGACAGATCAGCGGGCAGATCGACCAAATTGAAGCGGGTGATTTTGCTGCCGAATGCCGAGCTGGCGGCCACGCCGGTATCCAGGATGGCGATGCGCACGCCCGCGCCCCAGGCCGAGTTGTCGCCGGTGACGCCGAGCCAATCGAGCAGGTGGTTGCCTAACGCCACGGCTCCGGGCTGCACGGTTCCCTCAACCGGGGTGGGAATGCTCACGGGGAAGATCAACGACAGTTCCGCCTCGCCATTGAGCAGGCCGGCCAGCTCGGCGGCATCGGCAAACCCGACGCGCAGCGCGTGAAGCGCGTCGAGCCGGCCTAGCAGCCGGAGCTTGTCCCCGGCCAGCTCCAGAAAGCGGGCCAGCGCCGCCTGGTCCTTGAACACCAACACCCGCTGGCCCTCCAACGCTCCGGCGGCGGCGGCCTCGGAATCCCGCCAACGACCCGGCTCCCGCTCGCCACGGCGGAACTTGGGCATGGCGTCGTCCGCCATGATGTGTCGCGGCGGCGGCTCCGCGCTGCGGTCTGGCCCGCGGCGGGCCTGCCGCGGGGCGGCGGTGGTCGCCAGCCAATAGCCGAGCAGCACGGCCAGCGCGAAACCTAACAGAAAGATCAGACTGCGAACCCTCACGTGCCCATTCAACCCCGGGCACCCGCAAAAGTCACGGGCTTCTTTGCTAGCACGGCGGGCGGCCGCGTCTCGCTCCGGCCATTCCGCCGGACTCAATCGCCAGCCAGAGGATCCTGTTCCTTTTGCTTGGAATGAATTCTGCGAGTCGGAATTCTGCGAGTCTGAATTCTGCGAGTCTGGAGACTCGCGGTCCACGGCAGGCGTTTCTCACTGCGGCCGGAGGATCACGCAGGCCCCGCCACCGGGCGCGAGCTTGAGGTGGATGGTGTCGGCGGGGGTGACCTTGCGCTGCTCGGATTGCAGGGTTTCGCGGTTCTTCTGGTAGTGGCCGTCGGGCCCGTCCTGGGTGATGACGGCCTCGAAGGTGCCGGTCTTGAGGAAGTCGAGCTTGAGGTCGAGTTCGCGGGCCGACTCGTCGGTGGCGGCACCGATGAGCCAGGTGCCGTCGGCGGCCTGGCGGGCCATCGCGATGTGTTCGCCGATGGTGCCCGAGAGCGTCTTGCTTTCGCGCCACGGCATTTGTTGGGCGGCCAGGAACGCGAGCAGGCCGGGGTATTTCTGATAGGACTCCGGGATGTCGGGGATGATGGTGGCGCCGGAGAAGACGATCAGGGTGCGGGCGGCCTCTGCCACCACGGTGGAGGGGACTTCCAGCGGGTTGTCGACGCGGGTGGTCGGGCCTTGGCGCAGGTCGAACATCCCGTTGTTCATGTCGATGGGTCCGGCGAGCATGTTGACAAAGACGGTGGTGACGAAGGTTTTGGGTTGGAACACCCGCTTGGCATCGCTCTGCGCCTCGCAGAACTCGCGGGTCACCGCGTTCGGCCAGGTGCGCATTTGGCCATACGGATGGACCGGGCCGTCGTGGAAGTCGCACAGCAAATGGTTCTTGGCGCACAACTCGGTGATCATGCGGGTGCGGGCGTTTTTGGCCTCCGGGGTGTCGTTCATGAACCCGTATTTCACGCCGCTGGCACCCCATTCGGCGTAGGTCCTGAGCGTTTGATCGATCGGGAAGTTGCGCCCGCCGACATCATTCAGATAGAGCCAGATCCCGACGTTTTTGGTCTTGGCATAGGTGATGAGCTTTTGCACGTCGCCCGCCTTCTCGCCCTTGATCGGGTCCGAGGTGTGGGCAAACTCGGGTCCATACCAGTCGGCGTCGAGCACCAGGTGTTGGATGTGGTGGGCCGCGGCGAAGTCCACCATCCGCAGCCATGACGGGAGCTCCATGGTGTATTTGAACCCGTTGACTTCGGCACCGTTGATGCGCCAATCCCACAGGCACACGCCGGGCTTGACCCAGGAGAAATCGCCGCTGGCCGGCGGGTTAAGCAACTCGATCAAATGCGAGTCGATCATCGCCCCCGGGGTGCGGCCAAACAGGATCACCCGCCATGGGCCGAGATACCCCGGCGCGACCGGGCCGGCGGCGGCCAGCGCGCGGAACGAGGTGGTCCCGTCCTTCACCAGCTGCAACGGTTGGCCGCTGCGCAGGTCCGCCTCCAGCACTGCCAGATAGGCATTGTCGGCGGCCTGCAGGGTCATCACCGGCAGGCGGTTGCCGGTGAGGGTGCTGAGCTTGTCCGGTCCGAGGTTGTGGCGCTCCAGATTATAAAACCAGGCGGTGAAATCCCCGGCAAAGGCATAACCCGTCAGGTCGGCGGTGGCCGTGGCGGGCCCGCCCTGCGCGTCCGCCGGAATCTCATAGCGCAAGGCGACGCCGTCGTCGTAGGCGCGGCAGATCACCCGCAGCCGGTCCAGCGGCGCCTTGGGACCCTGCAGGGTGACGGCCGTTTCCTGATAGCTATCGGGCACCACCGCGCGTTTTCCCCAGACCGGCTTCCAAACCTCGTTGACCTTGCGCGTGGTCATTCCGGCGATCTTCCAATCCGCCGCCGGCATTTTGCCCGCCGGCCCGAAGTCCAGGCCCAGCGACGACGGTGCCACCAGCATCCTGCCATCCGCTTGCAGCGAATAGGTGCAGGCTCCGGCGGCGTCGAGCTTGACGGCGAGCTCGAGCTTGCCGTCGGGACTGGTGGTGATCAGGTCGTGGGACGCGCCAAGGACCAGGGTGGAGCCCACGGCCCAGGCCGCGGCCAGGCAGCGGAGGGAGGGCGGCGTTTGATGGGTTAGGAAGTGGATCGGTTGCATGGGATGGGTTAGTGGGTGAAGGTGAGCGCCCATTTCACGGCGCGGCTGGTTGTGCTGTGAATGACCAGGCGCAGCCAGCCGTCCTCGCTGGTGAGCGTCTCGATGGTCACGCCGGCGGCCTGATCGTCGGCCGCGACTTGCGCCTTGCCAAGCTTCCAGTTGCCGCCGTCTTTGAGTCCGGCGATGCGCAGTTCATAGGGATCCGCGCCGACCACCTGCGAGGTGGCCGACAGGGTGCCGTCGTGCCAGGTTTCCGCGGTCACATCGACGATGCCCTGGGTCAGGTGGCGCGAGGTGCTGACCAGCAGCGGGTGGTTTTCCGCCGCCCGCACCGCCAGGATCCGGCAGGACTCCTTGGGCACCCCAAACTGGAACGCCCCGCTGAAATCCGCCGCGGGCTTTTTGGCCCAGAAATCAAACACATGATAGGTCGCGGAGCCGTCCAGCCCCGCCTTGTCCGCGGCATAGCCGATGTCGCGGGCAGTGGCATCCCAGTTGTAGAGCGCCAGCACGTTGCGCTGAACCGCCTGGCTGGCGTCGGAGAGCAGCCAGATCGACGGCATCGCCGTGTCGAAATAATCCACCGGGCGTGCCTGCGCCTGGTGGCTGGGCATGCAACGCTTGAGGATGTCCAAGCGTTCCGCCGGCAGGTTGGGCAGCCAGTCGCTGCTCAGGTTGAACGCGCCGCTCACCGCCACCCACGAGGCGAGCAGCGTCGCATGCTCTAACTTGATCGCCGGGCGCACGTAGGCCGGATCGGGATCGTTCCACCACACCCGGCCGTGGAGGAAGTAGAGGCGGTTGGCGCGGATCGGGCCGGTGATGAGGCCGCCGCCCTCGAAGCGCATGGTTTCCTGGCGCCAGTCCTGCCATTGGGCGCCATTGTCCGGGCCGATGCGCATCGCGTCGACCAGGCCGATGACCCCGCCCAGCGAGCGCATGTTCTGCGGGGCACAGCAGCCGGAGAAAAAGACGTCGGGGCCGGCACCCTCGCGCAGGGTTTTGAGGCCGAGGCGCAGGGCTTCGATGTTGGTGGTGGCGGGATCGTGGAACGGCTTGTTGTTGCCGAAATCGTCCTCGGTGTAGCCGTCGTTGACATAGACCTGCTCGCTGCTGGTGCCGGTCCACATCCCGTCCATCTTGAAATAATTGTATCCCCAGCCGTGGATCGTCTTGGCCAGGTTGCGGATGTAGTCGCGGACCGCCGGTTTTGTTAGGTCGAGCGAGGTGCCGCCCCAGGACGTTTCATAGGGCATGCCGTCGCGCCGCTGCATGAACCAATCCTTGGGGAAATCCTTGTCCTGGTGGTTGGCCGCGAACGGCAGGAACCAGATCCCGGCGGTCAGCCCGCGGTCCTGGAGGTTTTTGGCGGTGGCGGCCATGCCGGACGGGTAGGGCCCGTCGGGCTTGTGGCGGGTGAAGCCACGCCGCGGCCCGTTGATCCGCGAGCCATCGGGGTGGGTCGCTCCGTCCTGCCATTCGTCGTCGATCTGAATGAAGGAAAACCCGAAGGGCTTCATTTCTTTGGCGGCGAAATCCGCCAGTTTGACGATGTCCTTCTCATTGCAGGCCCCGGCGCCGCCCTTGGCATCCAGCATGCCGCCGACCTCGCTATACCAGGTGCAGTAGCCGTTGACCTGTGGGTGGAGCCGGATGTGGTATTGCTTCTTGATGGCATCGGCGAAGAGCTCCTGGCCGATGCGGGCGTCGGCAAAGTGGCCGATGAGCAGCGTTTCGAGGGTGGCGGATTGGCCGGCGGGCAGGCGCAGGTGGCCGTAGTCGAGCTGCGCCTTGAACACGACCTGGTCGGCCTTGTTGACGCTGGAAAACACCACCCCGTCGCCGCGCTCGTGGGTCAGCCAGCCGGCGACCACGCCCTCGCGGGTGGCCGGGTTGGCGGCCGTTAGAAACAGGTAGGATCCGGGGTTGCTGGCGGCATCCAGCAGGCCGGCGGTGCCCAGGGTCTTCAACTCGCCATTTTTGACCGCGGGAAAGATCGTGAAGGTCGCGGGCACGGCGTGGCGCAGGTCGAGGACGCCTTGGCCGGCGTTTCTCACCGTCTGGCGCACCACCCCGAACGGCAGGCCCGGATAGACTTCAAGCCGCGCCTCGCCGCCGTCAGCGCGGGCCATGGTCAGTCGGGACCCCGCGCCGAACACCGGGTCCGTGACCTGGCTGGCCGCCGCGGGCGTGGCGGGTTCCACCCCCTCCAGCCGGCCCTGGTCCACCCACGCGTGACCGCTGGCGCGGTCGGCGAGCGCGAACGTGCCGGCGGCGGCGTCATAGCGGACGGTGATATTGTCGGCGGTGATTTCCTGGGCCCGCGCCGGTGGCGGGGCGAGGGTGGCGGCGGCTAACAGGAGCGGGGCGGCAAACAGATGGGCTTTCATGGCGGTGGGTTGGGGTCGCGTGCGCAGGATCGAAGGGGATTCGTGCCGGCGGAGCGGGCGGGGTTGCCGCCGTGATACGCGGGATTGGGCCCTCACCTTGCGGGAAAAATTACCGGGCTGCGGCCCCCGCGGCAAGCGGGGAATCCGCGAGCAACACGCATCACAAGCGGTCGAGCACGGGCACCGCGCGCCGCGCGTCGAGCAGGTGCCGGATCGTTAGAACCGGGTGGCGCAGCAGCATGCGCGGCCCGGCGTAGCGCATCACCTGTTTCATCTGCTCGCGCGGCCGCGGCTGATAGCAGTGCACCGGGCATTTGGCGCAGACCGGCTTTTGGCCGCCGAACCGGCAGCGTTCCAGCCGGATCGTGGCGTAGTCCAGCAGCGCGCGGCACTCGTCGCACAGCGGCCCGCGGGTGCCGTGCACGCCCCGGCAATAACACGCGAGCATGGCGGACACCGTTTTCAGTTCCCGCAAGAGTCGGCGATCGGTCATGGCGTGCTGCCTTCTAGGTTCGCCGCCCTGTGCCCGCAAGTGGAAAGCGCCCGGGGCAACAGCCCCTGCCCGGCGCGCCCGCGGCGGCCAGGGCGGAGGCGGGTGGCTACCTGCGCAAGCGGAAGAACTGGGCGGGGGCGGAGGAGACCCCGGTGATGGGGCATGCCAGGGAATTGCCGCTGGTTTGATAGGGCGGCGCCATATCCGACCAAACCACCGGGTTGGTCGCCAGGTTGAAGGTGCGCTGGAGCGTCCAGTCGCCAGTGGAGACCGGCCATGAGACGGTGGCATTGTCACCGTCGGCCACGATCGACAGCTGCGGTGGCGGTGACAGCGTGAGGGCCAGGTTGTCGGCGAGGCCATCATTGTAGTCGCCGACATAGTGCGTCATCACCAACAGGCAGTGGATGGTGCGCGTGCCGGACGGGACCTTGGCGGTGGCGTTGCGATACAGCAGGCTGGTGGCGGCGGCGCGCTCGGCGGATGAAACCGGACCGATGGTCATGCTGCCGAGCGCTTGGTTGGAGGCATCAAAGAAGGACGCGCTGAACTGCGCGTTGTCGTTCTGGTTGAGCCATCCTCCGAGCCAGCCGCTGAGATTGCAGCTCAGGCTGCCTGCGTCGATCTCCGTGGCTCGGGCATACACATCCAGCTCCTGGGACGCGCTGGTGGGGCTGGTGGTATAGCCGCCAAAAAAGTAGTTGGCACCTCGGTTAGGGGGCCCCGGGTTGCCAGGCAACACGTCGGAACTCTGGCCGTATTGGGCGATGGTGAAATTGCCCGTGGTCGTCCAGCCGGGGACTGACACCACGGTGGTGCCATTGACGGAGCCGCTGCCCAGTTCCGCGTCGGGGTTGGCTAGGAGGTTGGTGTCCAAGGACACCGCGGGTGGGGGCAGGTTGGCAAGCGTTAGGGAGAGATTGTCGGCATAGCCATCGTTGTAACTGCCGTAGGCGCGCGTCATGGTGAGCGTGCAGCGGATGGTCCGGGTGGCGGCGGGCGGGCGCACCGCGGCCTGGCGAAACTGCAGGGCGGTGGCGTTCGCGCGCTCGGCCGCCGTCACCGGACCTATCGTCAGGCTTGCGAGCGTCTGTCCCGTGGCGCTGAGAAAGGACGCGGTGAGCTTCGCGTTGTCGTTGTCGCCCAACCATCCGCCGAACCAGCCGCTCAGGTTGCAGACCACGCAATTCGCGTCGATCTCGGCACCGATGGCGCTGACGCTGATCTCCTGCCAAGCGGTCGACTGGCTGTTGTTCGGGCCACCGGCAAAGAAGTTCGCGCCGCGTGCGGCGGGGCCGGGGCAGTTCGCCAGCACGCCCGAGCCGTTGCCATACTGTGCCACGGTGAAGCCGCCGGCGGTGGTCCAGTGCGGCACGGCAACCAGATCGCTGCCGCTGTAGGAACCGGCGGAGGATTCGGCGTCGCCGTTGAGGAGCTGATTCGGGCCGTAGAGATCGGCTCGGGCGCAAGGCGTGCATGCCGCCAGCACCAGTAGCGCGGCGACTCTTGGAAGGTGGCGGAGCGGGCTGTTCAGGTTCATTTGGATGTGGGATGTTGGCTGCCAAGAGCCCGTTGGCCCCCGGCGCCGATTCGGCGGCACCCGATGAATCCAACAGAATGTGCCGATTCGCCTACAGCAGCCCCCGCGAATCGGCGAGTAAATTATCCGGAGTTCCCGGATTGGGGCCGGCACGACGCGATGGTTTCACCTTTGGTGGCCGCGCATGGCGGCTTGATGCGACGGCTAAGAAATCCTGTGACCCGAACGGGACGAGACGTCCATTCTCCTGAAAGATCGCGCAGCGATCGGAGCGAGGCACGTGGGAGGCGTCCCACCTTGGGTTGCCGTGCGCCACCACATGGGAATCCAGTGGTGGCTCGAGCCGGGATCGAACCAGCGACACGCGAATTTTCAATCCGCTGCTCTACCAACTGAGCTATCGAGCCATGAAATGGCACCGTCCCTTGCGGGCGGGCAGGGAGTAAGGCGGGGGACGCGCGGTTTGACAATCGGAAAATCACCGGCAGTGAAAATTCCCTGGCCGGGCCTTATTTGAGGAAGACCTCGCGGGCCTTGGCGCCATCGCCGGGGCCGACGATGCCGCGCAGTTCGAGGATATCGACCATCCGGGCGGCGCGGGTGTAGCCGAGGCGCAGGCGGCGCTGGAGCAAGGAGGTGCTGGCCTTGCCTTCCTGGCGGACCACCTCGATGCACTTGATAATGAGCTCCTCGTCGGCGTCGGACACGTCGTCCTCGTCGTCGTCGTCGGAATTGTTGAGCGAGGCGTGGATATCGGTCTCGAACTTGGGTTTTCCCTGGGCGGCGCAATGGTCGATGATGCGCTCGATTTCCGCATCGGTCACGTAGGCGCCTTGGGCCCGCTCCAATTTGGCCGAGCCCGGCGGCAGATAGAGCATGTCGCCCTTGCCCACCAGCTTGTCCGCGCCCTTGGTGTCGAGGATGACGCGCGAATCAAGCGCGGAGGAAACCTGGAAGGCGATGCGGCAGGGGATGTTAGCCTTGATGATGCCGGTGACCACGTCGGCGCGCGGCGTCTGGGTGGCGATGATGAGGTGGATGCCCGCGGCCCGCGCCTTTTGGGCGATGCGCGCGATGCACATCTCGACGTCCGCCGGCGCAGTCTGCATCAGGTCGGCCAACTCGTCGATGAGCACCACGATATACGGGAAGCGGTCGGGAATGCGGTCATCAAACAGCTCGGCATCGTCGTCGTCCTCATCGGCTTCCGGGCCGAGCTCGCCCGCCGCCAGCGCGGTGGCGATGGATTCGATTTGCGCGTCGTCGATGTCCTCAAGCGCCCACGGCGGCGCCTGGTGGCTGGCGGGGATATTGGGATCGGCGGCGGGAAGAGAATCGGTCGGCTCGGCCGAACCGATAGGCTCTTCCAGTTCGGCGGGTTCGACGGCCGGTGCCGGCGCGGGTTTTTCCTTGCGCGGGCGGGTGTTGAACCCGTCGAAGTTGCGGACGCCTTCCTTGGCGAAGATCCGGTAGCGTTTTTCCATTTCGTTGACCACCCACTTGAGGGCGGCCACGGTTTTCTTGGGATCGGTGACCACCGGCACCACCAGGTGCGGGAGCCGGTTATACATCTGCATCTCGACCACTTTGGGGTCGACCATGATGAAGCGCAAATCGTCGGGGCCGAACTTGAACAACATCGAGGCGATGATCGAGTTGATGCACACCGATTTGCCGGAGCCGGTGGCCCCGGCTACTAACAAGTGCGGCATCGCCGCCAGATCGCCGATGACCGTCTTGCCGTAAACGTCCTTGCCCAGCGCCAGCGGGATCTTCTTCTTGGCCGAGCGGAACTCCGGGTCGTGCAGTAGCTCGTGGAGCGGCACCGCGACTTTCTGGGTGTTGGCGATCTCGATGCCGACGGTGTCCTTGCCGGGGATCGGCGCCAGGATGTTGATCCGTTCGGCGCAGGTGGCGCGGGCGATGTCGGCCTCGAGCTGCGAGATGCGCGACACCCGCAGGCCGGTGGACGGATAGATTTCGTAGCGCGTGATGGTCGGGCCGCGGGTGATGTCGCCGGGGGTGACGTCGATGCCAAAGGCCTTGAGCGTCTCGATGATCATGCGCTGGGTGGAAAGCAACTCCTCGCGGTTGGCTTCCGGCGCGTCCTCGATTTCCTGGGCATCCAGCAGGTCGAAGCCGGGCAGCTCGTAGTTTTCGAAGCCCGTCACCGACAGCGACTGGTGGCTGGGTTTCTTGCGCTCGAACGGTTTGGTGCCGGGCATCACCGGCTCGTTGGCTCGGCGCTGGGAGGCGTCGATGATCTGCGGTGCCGGCGTCTCGCGCAACGGCAGCTGCGACTGGGGATCCGCCTCGGCTTGCTCCTTGATGGCCGCGGCGACTTTGGCGGCGTCGCGTTCCTTGCGCCGCTGCTCGCGCTGGCGCTCGTAGTCGGCGCGGCTGGCCGCCTCGCGCGCCGCCGCTTGCCCGGCGGCACTGCGACTGGCCCGCCACAGGCCGAACTTGATCCGGGCCAGGCGGCAGCACGCCTTGGTGAAGCGCACCGGTTGCTGGCCGGTGAGCAGGATCACCGCCACCAGATAGGCCGCGCTGGTCACCAACAAGGTGCCGACCCGGCTGATCAGGTTGGTGAGCACAAAGCCGCCTAGGCCGCTGCCGATCATCCCGCCCGGGCTCTTGAGGTGGCAGCTCTGCGCCCAGTCCTTGCAGAAATAGTCGGCCGCATGCAGCCAGGCGGCTCCCGCCACTAACAACACGACGAACCCGATGACCGCCCGCGGCCAGACCCGCCCGTCGAACACCAGCTTGACAATCCCAAACCAGAGCATGCCCACCGGCACCAGGTAGCCCGCCGCCCCCAGCAGTTGGATTTGCACGAAGCCCACCAGCCCGCCCACCGGCCCGATCAGATTCTCCCCGGGCGCGCTCGTGTGGCCGGTGGACTTTTCCAGAAACCACCACCGCGGCAGATCCGCCGGACTGTATTTCACCAGCGATAACAAGCACAGCAGCCCCACGGTGATCCAAATGATCCCCGTGATCTCGTTCGTCCAGCGCGACGGCTCCGCGACTTCGCCGCGTTTCTTGTTGTCCTTCTTCGCCATACGGTTGCTTACGAACCCATCATCCCCGGTCCACCCCCCGGGAGCAAGATCGTTTTCAGGCCCGTAAAATCAGGACTTCCCAAGCAAATGGCCGGGGCGTGGCTGCGGCGTCCCGCCGCAGGCCGTGCTGGAGGCGTCCCGCCTCCAGTCCAGATGGGTAGCCCGGGTGCCGGTGCTCCTGTGGCTGCTGGCGCTGTCCACTATGGCACAGGCCGAGCAAGCCGGCGATTTCACCTACCACCCGGAAGTCGGCCAGGTCACCCTCACCGGCTACACCGGCACCGGCGGCGCGGTGACCATTCCCGCCAGCGTCACGATCATCGGCAACAATGCGTTTGAATCCTGCACCAGCCTGAGGAGTGCAAGTTTTACGGGCAATGCTCCATTACTCAGTTCGTATGTTTTCGATTACGCCGCCAGCGGGTTCAACGTGTATTACCCTAAATAGGAAAATGAAAAACGGCAGGACGGTTCATTTTACCACGAATTACACGGATTTTTACGGATTTAACGGAGAAAATCCCCGTGTTCTATCAGACTTCAGGCTCACCCAGCGGGTTAGCGGCTCAATATTCATAACTCTCTAATAATCCGTGTAATCCGTGTAATCCGTGGTTTCCATTTTCCTTTGTCGGATAACCAGGCGCAAGGCTGCCCTGATCACGATTCATTGTCCTTTCGCATCACTTCACCGTTCGGCTAGGGAGCGCCGGTTGGTTAGATTTGCCGACTGAAGTCGGCGCTCCATTTTGCAACCGCCGCCGAGGGAAAGTCTTGTTCTTGGTGAGGTCCGGCACCAGCGAGCTGCGCTCTGTTCTCCCTACCGCAGGCCCACCGGCGGGCCGAGGATCTCGCGCAGCACGACCGCGCGGCGGATGTCCTTGCGGCTGTGCAGGCTCGCGCGCAGGCCGGAGGTGGCGACCGGCGCGGCTTTCGGGTGGCGTTGGGCGGCGGACACGCGACTGCGGGTCGCGGCCGCGCCGCCGGTGGTGGTGGCCTTGGTGTCGCGGATTTGTTGCAGGCGCGCCATCAACTCCTGCTGCTGTTTGAGAATCCGCGCGTCCGCCGCTGCGACCACCGGCGCGGCTTGGCCGGCCCGCGCCAGCGGTGCTGCCGCCTTTTTAACAACCAGCTGCGGCAGGTGCCGGGCGACGGGCGGCGGCAGTGCGGGCGGTGGATGCCGGTCGGTGCCGAGCACCTCCGCATCCTCCGCCATTTCCTCGCGGGCCCGGCGTTCCTCCTCCCCGGCTTGCGCCAGGTCCTTGCGGCGTTTCGCCAAGGACACCAGCGCGAACCCGATCAGGACGACAATCTGAAAATGTTCGAAGAGCCATTTCATGCCATCAGTTATTTCAACTTTCCGATTTCAGCTTTCAGCTTTCAACTTTCAACTTTCCGCTTTCCGCTTTCAGCCTTCGCCCTTGGCGATGTTGCCGCGCATCTGGGTGTCGGACTTGACGTTTTCCATCCGATAGTAATCCATCACCCCGAGGTGGCCGCTGCGGAACGCCTCGGCGATGGCCAGCGGCACCTGGGCCTCGGCCTCGACGACCTTGGCCTTCATTTCCGCGACGCGCGCGATCATTTCCTGCTCGAGGGCGACGGCGGCGGCGCGGCGGATTTCGGCCTGGGCCTGGGCCATGTTCTTGTTGGCCTCGGCTTGCGCTTCCTGGAGCTTGGCACCGACGTTTTCGCCGACATCGACGTCGGCAATGTCGATGGAGAGGATTTCAAACGCGGTGCCCACGTCCAGGCCGCGGTGCAGCACGACTTTGGAGATGCTGTCGGGAGACTCCAGCACGGTCTTGTAGCTTGCGGCCGAGCCGATGGTGGTGACGATGCCCTCGCCGACCCGGGCGATGATGGTTTCCTCCTTGGCCCCGCCGACGAAGCGGTCGAGGTTGGTGCGCACGGTGACCCGGGCGCGCACTTTCACCTGGATGCCGTCCTTGGCCACCCCGTCGATGGTGGTGCGGCCCGACGCGGGATTCGGGCAGTCGATGACTTTGGGGTCGACCGAGGTGCGGACGGCCTCGACGACGCTCTTGCCGGAGCCCTTGGTGGCGAGGTCGATGGCGCAGGCGCGGTTCCAATCCAGGGTGATGCCGGCCTTTTGGGCGGCGATGAGCGCCTGGATGGTGGGGATCACGTTGCCGCCTGCCAGATAGTGGGCCTCGATGTCGTTGATCGGGATTTCAATGCCGGCCTTCTTGGCGGTGATGCGCGAATCCACCACCATCCCGTAGGGCACCTGGCGCAGCCGCATGGCCACCAGGTCGGTGAAGCCGACGTAGGCCCCGGCCAGCCAGGCGCGCAGCCAGACGCTGAAGAACGACAGGATGATGCTCAGCAGCAGCAGGCCGAGAATGGCGATGACAATCAGGATGATGGTGGATAGGTCGAGCATGGTGGTGGTGGTTAGGGAATCGGATTCGGTGGAGCGGGGGAGACAATCAGGCGGAAATTGTCGGCGCCGATCACTTCGAGCGCCGCGCCGACGGGCACCTGGCCGGATTGGCAGAACGCCTCGTAGCGCCGGCCCTCAACGCGGACATAGCCGCTGGGCGAGAGCATGGTGAGGGCTTCGGCGGGCTTGCCGATGAGCGCGCGCGCGTCCTGGCCGAACGCGGCGCTGACGCCGGTGACCTGGCTGGTTAGAAAGGCGCGCCGGCCGAGGCGGGTTTTGGGCAGGATCCGGATTTCGATGAACAGCGCCAGCAGGGCCAGGGCGAGAGCCAGGGTCACCGCGAGGGTGCCGCCGCCGGTGCCGTAGTTCATGAACGCCAGCACGCTGCCGCCGAGCATCAGCAAGCCGCCGACGACTCCCAGGATGCCGCCCGGCACGATCACCTCCACGACGAGCAGCAGGATTCCCACCGCAAACAACAGAATGATGAGCGTCATGCCAGCACCTCCACGATGAGTCCGAATTCCCCAACCCCGGTGACCCGCACCGGGCTGCCCGCCTCGGCATAGCCCACGGCCAGTTTCGCCTCGTAGCGGTTGCCGGCAATCTCGACCTGGCCGCTGGGGAAAAGCGCGGTGGCCGCCGTGCCGGTTAGACCGAGCAGGTCAGTGGCGGCGAGCGCGCCCGCGCCGCCGACGTGCAGCGCGCGGATCGCGGCGGGTTCGCCCGCCACCGCGGCTTCGAGCACCATGCCGCCCCACAGCCCGCCTTGGGGGAGGTATTTGAGCAGCGCGAGAAATGCCGCCACGGCCAGCACCACCCCGACCATCACGTTGGCCAGCGGCCGCAGCAACAGGTCGCCCTGGAGCGCGAGCGGTTGGCCCGGCCAGAGGTCGAGCATCGACCAGACCAGCGAGCCGAACATCAGGGTGGCGCCCGCGAGCGCCCAGATCATCGTCCCCGGCACCAGCAACACCTCGACGGCCACCAGCAGCACCCCTAGCAGGAAAAAGAACAGCGGCTCGTAGCCGGTCAGGCCGGCGATGTAGTGGCCGAAGAACACCACACCTAACAATCCGATCCCGGCGATGCCGAAGACCCCGAAGCCCGGAGTCTTGAACTCGATGAACATGCACAGCAAGCCGCCGGCGAGCAGCAGCGGGGTCAGGGCGGTGAGGTATTGCGCGAGGGTTTCCGGCCACGAAACCTTCAGGCGGGTGATGTGGTAGTTGCCCGCGCCGTGAATCCGGTCCAGCACCCCCGCCAGGTTGTCCGCGATACCCGCACCCAGAAGCGGTTGCGGCGGGTTGCCATATTCCTTCATCGCCTCGCTGGCAGTTAGAGAGAGCAGTTCGCCTTTCGGTTTGAGCAGCTCATCGCCGATCCTCAACTCCGAGTCCGCGTCGATCATCGCGGAGATCACCTGGCCGCGGAAGCCTTTGCCTTCCGAGAGCGAGCGGACCCGCGCCTTGAGGTAGCTGACGATTTTTTCCCGCAGGGTGGCGTCGAGGTCGCCGCCGGTGACCAGCACGGGCGCCGCGGCGCCGATCACGCCGCCGGGCGCGAAGTAGATCTCATCAGTGCCGGCGGCAATCAGCGCGCCGGCGGAAATCGCCTCGCGATTGACATAGGTGACGGTTTTGCCGGGGAACTTTTCCAGTGCCTTGAGCATCTCGAAAGTGACGTCGAGCGCGCCGCCCGGCGTTTCCATGTCGAGGACGATGGTGTCCACGTGGTGGGCGATGGCCTCTTTCAGGCCGCGGCGCAGAATGTAGAGTTCCGGTTGGGCGATGGGCGCGCGCACCGGGATGACCACCACCTGCGCGGGCGAGTGGCGCGCGCGACCGGGCTCGGCGGCGCGCAACGCTCCGGCTGGCAGTAATGCCGCCGCCGCCACTATGCCGGATAGAACCTGTCTCACAGCCGGCACTATGGCTGCTCAGCCCAGGACAAGCAAGCGCGCGGATCGGGCGATTTCTAACCTCACACCAGCGACGAGGTCAGCGGCGAGGGAATCGCCAGAACCTGCATGCCGGCGCGCCGCGCCGAAAGAATTCCCGACGGGGCGTCTTCCAGCGCGAGGCACTTGGTGGCAGTCACCCCCAGCAGGCGCGCGGCGTGCAGGAAAATATCCGGGGCGGGTTTGCCTTCGGTCACGTCATCTGCGGTCACCACTTCATCGAACCAATCGGAAATGCCGACGGCGCGCAGGGTTTTTTCCACCACCATGCGCGATCCGCCGCTGGCGATGGCCATCGGGACTTTGCCGCGCAGGGATTCGGCGAAGGCTGCTACTTCATCAATGAGGGTGACCGTCTTGATGCGTTTGAGAAAGGCTTCGCGTTTGGCGAAGGCCACGGCCTGCGGGTCGAGGTGCAGGTCGTATTCGTCGTTCAATTCCACCACGATGTCGCGCGTCGGGCGGCCGCCCATGGCAAGAAACACGTCTTCCTTGAAGACGCCGCCGGCCCCGAACAGGGTGAGAGCCTCGCACCAGGCATCAAAATGCTGGGGCATGGAGTCCACCAGGGTGCCGTCACAATCGAAAATCACGGCGTCAAAGCCGCTTGAAGGGAAGGAAAAGGATCCAATGCTGGCCATGGCGGCGGAGGGCTTAGAGCCAAGCCCCTCCAATGGCAAGCGATTGATAGATAAAAATGCGTGGCGGCGGCGCTTCGGCGGCTGCTTCAGAGAACGAGCGTCTGATTCCGGTAGGTTCCCGGCGCGAGTTCGCGGGTTTCGGCGTGGGTGTTGGTCACTGCCACGTCGCCTTGGATCACCACCCCGGGCGCAAATCGGACCGGACCGGTCACCCGCAGTGAGTGACAAGCGATCAGACTGGGCACGCCCAGGGCTGGCAGCGAATCGACCAGCTTGTAGGCGTCTGAGAGGAGAATGACCGGCGGTTCGCCGTGGCGCGAGGCGTGCAAGCGGACCTGGCCGTCGGCGAGCACGTCGTAGGCGTCGGAGCGCAGGGCGAGCAAATCGCCCGTGGTCTTGACCGGCGCGAACCGGCTGCGTGGCACCTCGATGGCCGCGGAGCCAGCGAAGCACTCGATGGCTGCTCCCATGGCGATTTCCAACTGGATGACGGCGGTGGAGGTTTTGTCGCGGGGATCGACGGTCTTGTTGTTGCGGATCATCGGCAGCGGCAGCACCCCGGCATCCGCCGCCAACTGCGCCTTGAGCGCATCCAGCCGGAGCCAAAGGCTGTTAGTGTTGAAATACTTGTGGCGCGAAATGTCCTGGAACGACTCCAGATCCGCGTCCGGGCATTGGGCGACTTCGCGCAACAGCAACCGGCCGTCCGCCGTGCGCCTCGCCAGATGCCCGCCCTTGCGGTCGGCCGCCGTGCGCCGCGTCACTTCCATCAGAAACGGCGCGCCGGAATCCGCAAAATAGCGCAGGATCACCGGATCCAGGATCGCCCCCAAATTGTCCGAATTGGAAACAAACGCGTATTTCACCCCCCCGGCTAACAGCCGGTCGAGCCAGCCGCTGCCGACCAACGCGGCATACAGGTCGCCGTGGCCCGGCGGGCACCATTCCAGCGCGCGATCCGCCGGCCACTCGACGGGACCCAGCGTGGCCACGTCGATTTTGGGGATCTGGTTTTGCATCAATTCGACCTCGGCGGCCTCGGCGAGGCCCTCGCTGCGGTAGCGTTGCAGGTGGGCGAGGGTGTCCTCGCTGGTGCTGAAGCTGTTCATCAGCAGCAACCGCACCGGCGTGCCGCTGCTGCGGCGCAGATCCAGGATCTGACGCACCATCAAATCGAGGAAATTGATACCTTCCCGCACGGCTAACAGGCTTTTGGGCCCCTGCAATCCCATGCCGGTGCCCAGCCCGCCGTTGAGCTTGATGACCACCGCCTGCGCCAGCAAGCCCGCGTCCGCCGGCGCGCCGGTGGCAATGCTCGCGAGCGTCGGCAGGTCGTCGGCGGGCGTGATCACGTCGTCGGCGATCAGGCCGGTTTCCTGGCGCAGCAGGGCGTCATAATTCCGGCGGAACGCGCGGATCGCCGCGTCGCCCATCCCGGCGGCGGTCATTTTTTGTTCGAAGGCGGCGAAATTTCCCATGCGTGGTGGTGGTTGGCGCCGCGAAATTGACTCGCGATGCCGGTCCGGTCACGCCCAAAAAATCCCGCAGCCGCCATCCGGCGGTGGCGGCGGCCCCGGGTTTATTTGGTGGCCTCGATCACGCCTCGGAAATAGCCGATCGATTCGGCAATCCCCATGGCGGGATCGGTCATGTCCTTCTCGTGTTCCAGACTGCAAACCCCGGCATAACCGACTTCGCGGAGCATCCGGACCAGCTGCGGAAAATGAATGACGCCACGGCCCACTTCCAGCGAATATCCCAGCTTGGTGGTGCCGGTGACATCTTTCAGATGGAGGTCGAACACCCGCGCCTGGTAGAGTTTAAGATCCGCCACCGGGTCCTTGCCGTTGCGCGTGTCGTGGCCAATATCGAGGCACATCCCGATCCGCGGGTCGAGGTCCTTGACGTGGTTCCACACGTCCTCCGCATCGGGGTAGGTTTTGGTGTCGGGTCCATGCATGTGGATCGCGTAATGGAAACCCGTCTCCTTGACCTTTTTGTCCACATAAGGCAGCAGGTCATAATTGGGCACGCCCACGATGAGTTTCACCCCCACCCGTTTGGCGTATTCGAAGCTCTGGTCGATTTCGGCTTCCGACTTCATGTAAATCGGCCCGACGGCATAGCCGGTCACTCCTTTGGATTTGAGCTTGGCCTGAAACGCCGCGATCTGCTCATCGGTGCTGTTCATCGGCAGGTGAAAATCCTTGATGCACAGATAGTGCACGTCCGCCCGTTGCATGATGTCGAGCGCCTGATCGATATTGAGCTTGTGAAAGGTGTAACCGGCCGTCCCGATCTTGAATGACTCGCCCGTTTCTGCTGCGGGCCGGGGCCCGGGCCGCGCTTGCTGAGCTCCTGCTGCTGGTGATAGTGCGGCCATCATGGCTACGACTAATAGATCCAAAACTCTTTTCATCTGGGAATGGTGGTGACGATGGCGGGATGCCTCACAACCTGTTGGAACGGGATTAAGCCGGATCCCAAACAGGCACGCGCCAGCCAAGCGAAAATCCTGCTAGCGGGGAAGGATAAAGTTCGCCGGCCACCGCGACCAGGTGCAGGACAAAAAAATCAAGGAGCGGCGGAATCGGTCCGCCGTGAGGATGAAAGGACGATGGTAATGCCATGGTGGCTGCAAATCGGCTCACCATCCGCCTGGGCGGACGGATTCCGCGGCTCTTGGAGTGCCCACAGCGGACTCATCCTGACTAGCATGACTTTATTGTCCTGCGCCGGCCGCGACCCGCTCCGCAGGCCCCACTCCCTCGGCGGCCATGCCGTCCCTTCAACATGGCGCTGCGGGTTTTTCTTTGCTTCCCGGCCCGCCATTGCGCTTGGCTCCCATTCTGGAATGCTGCATCCTCCGCCCGCCATGACCCGCTTCCGCCCGTGCATCGACCTCCATCAGGGAATGGTCAAACAAATCGTCGGCGGCAGCCTGCGCGACCACGGTCCGGGCCCGACGGAAAACTTCGTCTCGGAGCGCCCCGCGGCCTGGTTCGCCCAAGCCTTCCGCGCCGACCACCTCGCCGGCGGCCACGTCATCCAGCTCGGCCCGGGCAACCAGGCGGCCGCCCGCGAGGCGCTCGCCGCCTGGCCCGGCGGCCTGCAACTCGGCGGCGGCATCACCGCCGCCAACGCCGGATCCTGGCTGGACGCCGGTGCCAGCCACGTGATCGTCACCTCCGCGTTGTTCGATGCCGACGGCAAATTCCTCCCCTCCGCGCTCGACGCGCTGGTGCGCGCCATCGGCCCCGACAAGCTGGTCATCGACCTGTCGTGCCGCCGCGCATCTAACGGCTGGACGGTGGCCATGAACCGCTGGCAAACCCCCACCGACCTGCAAGTCACCCCCGCCACCCTCGACCGGCTCGCGCCGCATTGCGCCGAGTTCCTGATCCACGCCGCCGACATCGAGGGCCTGTGCCGCGGCATCGATGCCGACCTGGTCGGATTGTTAGGCGCGTGGGGCAAGATCCCGCTCACCTACGCCGGCGGCGCGGCCACCCTGGAGGACGTGCTGCTTGTCGAGAGCGCTGGCCACGGCCGGGTGGACGTCACGGTTGGCAGCGCGCTGGACCTGTTCGGCGGCACCGGCCTGCATTATGCCGATCTGGTCGCCTGGAACCGGCGGGGAGATTGCGCGGAATCCGCCTGAAGGCGGGACTACATGCCTCCCCGAGAACGCCGCTTCCAGCGTACGTAGTCCCGCCTTCAGGCGGACTCCAAAGTAACCCAAACCGTACCAATGGCGCTCATCTCCTCTTTCCCACCCTCTGCGCCTTTGCGCGAGCCCTTCTTCATTGTCGCCGCCGCCTCAGTTCCCGTCCTGATAGTCCTTCTCGCCGGGTTCCTGGACCGCCGCGAGCACCTGGGCGATGATGGCGTCGACGTCGACGCCCTCGGAGTCGGCGGTGAAGTTGGTGAACATCCGGTGGCGCAGCACCGGCAGCGCGGCCTGGCGGATGTCGGCGCAGTTGACCACCAGGCTGCCGCGCATCACGGCCTGCGCCTTGGCCGCCAGTAACAGATACTGGGTCGCCCGCGGACCCGCGCCGCAGTGGATCCACTTGCGCACCGCCTCGGGGGCGCGCGGGTCGCCGGGGCGGGTGGCGCGCGCCAGGCGGGTGGCGTATTTGACCACGTGCGGCGAGACCGGCAGGCGCCGGACGAGCTTCTGGAGCAGGAGGATTTCCTCGCCGCTCATGCGTTTGGCGAGCAGCACGGAGCGGTCCGAGGTGGTGCTGGAGGCGATTTCCTCCTCCTCGGCCTCGCTCGGGTATTGGACGTGCAGGCTGAACATGAACCGGTCGAGCTGGGCCTCGGGCAGCGGATAGGTTCCCTCTTGTTCGAGCGGGTTCTGGGTGGCGAGCACGAAAAACGGCGGTGCCAGCGGATAGGTTTCGCCCGAGGCCGTGACGTGGTATTCCTGCATCGCCTCTAACAGCGCGGCCTGGGTCTTGGGCGGGGTGCGGTTGATCTCGTCGGCCAGCAGGATATTGGTGAACACCGGTCCGCGGATGAAGCGGTAGCTCTTGCGTCCGGTGGCCTCGTCCACTTCCAGCACGTCGGTGCCGGTGATGTCGGTGGGCATCAGGTCCGGGGTGAACTGGATGCGCCGGAAGCGCAGGTCGAGCACTTCGGCCAGGGTGCGGATCATGAGCGTCTTGGCCAGCCCCGGCAGGCCGATCATCAGCACGTGGCCGCGCGACATCAGCGCGAGCATCAGGCTGTGGAGGATTTCCTTCTGGCCGACGATGGTTTTGCCGATCTCAGCGACCACGCTTTCGAGCTTCGGGACCAGCACGCGCAGCTGCGCGGCGGTTTCCTGTGCCAGTTCCGGGTTGGACGGGCTGCCCTCCATCACCACCGGGGAGGGCTCGGGGCGCAGCGGCGGCGCGCTGCGCCCGGGTTGGGTGGGGGCCGCCGCCGTGGTGGTGTGAGTCTCGCTGGTGCTGTTGGACGTGCCGTCATCGAACACCATCACCTCGCTGGCGATCTTGATCTGGTCGCCGGGGTGCAGCACCCGCGGCCACTCGATGCGCTCGCCGTTGACATAGGTGCCGTTCAAGCTGCCCAGATCGGACACCGACCAGCGGCCGTCATTCTCGGTGAGTTCGGCGTGGTGGCGCGAGGCGCCGGTTTCGGGCGGCAGCACCACGCGGTTGTCGCTGGCCCGGCCGATGGTCACTGGCGGGGATGCCAGCGGGATGCGCGTGCCCGTGTCCTTGCCGGCGATGATTCTCAATGAATTGGCGGTGCTCATGATGGTGTTAGTGTGTACTCAGATCGAGGGTTCCCAGGTCGCGCGGTGTGTCGCCCACGCGCAGGCCGCCCAGCGCGGGCAGCTGGAGGTGGGCGAGAAACGGGATGCCGGGGAGGCAGGGGGCTTCTTCCCGATAGAGATGGCGGGTTCCCACCATCTGCCAGTCGTCGTCGGCCTGGCGCAATTCGATGAGTTCCAGGCGGCGCAGCGCGGCGTCGAGTTTTTCGCCCGAGCCGCGCAGGATCCGGCCGTCGCGGATGCGCTCCGCGAACACCAGCGCCACCTCGCCGGAAAAGCCGACCCGGTGCCGGGTGTGGCGGTTGAAAAACGAATCCGCCTTGGCCACGGCCTCCGCGAGGTGGCGGGCGCGGTCCTCTCCTAACACTTCCGCGGCTCCCAGCCCGAGGCCCTCGATCACCCGCTGGTCCTTGGTGACGAGCACCAGGTCAAAGCGGCCAACCGGCAACCGGCTGAAATGGAAGCCCGCGCCGTTGGCATCCAGCGCTGCCAGATAGACACGGGTCCGGTCGCGCTCGACGGCGATGGCATGGGTCAGCACCGCGCCCTGGACCTTGCCGGCGATCGCGCCGGTGTCGGCGGCGCCCGGCTGGGTGTAGATCCGCCCGGGCCCGTCGGCTCGGACCGGCGGGCTGAGGGCGAGCATTGCGGCTAACCCTAAAGCAAAAAAGAGAACCGCAGATGGACGGTCGAGTAGAAAGCAACGGGCGGCTTGGCCAGTCCCGTTGCTCCCGCGCGTCAAACCGGACTTGCGGATTTCGCGCATCCGGCTTTCCTGCAAGCATTTCGTCATAGGCGTTGAAGTCTTCTGATTTGGCTTCCATCTCAACTCAAGCAATTTCCCAGGCAGGAGGTCCATCCGGACGTCGTGGACGTCCGGAAAATCCCTGTCAGAGATCCCGTAGTGGACCTGTGGGTGGAGATTGTTGAATGACCGCGCCACTGTCTTACCGGTCGCGGAATTCGTCCTCGGTGAGTTCCGCCTGCTTGAGGATGGAACGGAAGGTTCCGGTGGGAACATCCCCGGTGTGCATCGGCAGGTAGGTTTGCCGCCCGTCCTCGTGACGCAGCACCCGATGGGATCCGCTCTGCCGACGTTCCTCGAAACCGGCGCGCTTGAGTTTGCGCAGCACTTCTTTGGCCTTGTGCGGCATGTCACGCGACTTCCACAGTTGCGAGGATTGAGTCGGATTGGGTGATAATGCATTCGCCGTGGGCACGTTTCTCCTCATTCCACAGATGCACCAGATCACGTGCGGCCTCCAAGGCTCCCTCCATTCCAAGTCCATGCGTCGTGAGGCTCAGGGACGGCACATGGGCGTAGTAGTAGCCCGGCATTCCTTCCTCGGCGGGCAGGCGTTCGAGCATTACTGCGTATCTCATGGGGGCAATTTGATTCAAGATCCGGGGATTGTCTAGGGTTCATTCAGATCATGACATCGCCCCTCCTTGAGTGCCCACGGCAGACTCTTCATGTCTAGGATAACTTTTTTGTCATGCTGCTGTCATGCTGCTGTCATGCTGCTGCCGTGCCTGCCGCCGCCTGCCGCCGCCTTGACAGCACAACGGGTGGGTGCGAGCATCCGGCATGTCCACTGCGGAACTCAAGCAGCTCATCGAATCCATCGCGATCTCCCAACGGGAGACCGACCGAATCGTGAAGGAGACATCCCTTTCGATCAAGGAGACGGACCGCCAGATGAAGGAGACGGACCGCCAGATGAAGGAGACGGACCGCCAGATGAAGGAGACCGAACGGATCGTGAAGGAGACATCCCTTTCGATCAAGGAGACATCCCTTTCGATGAAGGATACGGACCGCAAACTCAAGGAACTTGGCAAGCAAATCGGTGGCTTGGGCAACAAGTTCGGGTCGTTCGCGGAAGGGCTGGCGTTTTCCTCCATCGAGCGCATCTTGCGGGCGGACTTTGGCATGGAGGCCATCACGCCCCGGTTTGCGGTGGTCAAAGGGGGTGAGGGCGAGGAATACGATGTGTTGGCCTACAGCAATGGAGAAACGAACAAGGGCATGATTGTGGAGGTCAAAAGCAGCCTGGACCTCGCGACTGTCAAGCAGATGCAGCGGAAAATGGACCATCTCTTCCGCTGGATGCCGGAGCATCGGGACAAGGAGTTCCAAGGCATGGTGGCATACGTGGAGGGCAGTGCCGCGGCCCGCCAGGCGGTGCTGGCACACGGCTGGCACCTCGCGCATGTGGGCGAGGACTTGTTCGACCTGAAAACCCCGCCCGGCTTCGTCCCGAAAATCTACCGGGCGGATGCGCGTTGATGTGGCAATGGCAATGCCTTGCCTGGTTTCTGAACTCGGCGTCCTCCCCCGCAGAGGATCTGGCAAGATGCCAAATCCTGCCGCCATGATGGTACGGCGCCCCATGGGGTTATCTCAAGGAGGGGCGATGTCTGATCGCCCTGGTCCATGAGGGGCCAATGCCGAGCGATTCTCGCGTTTCATTGACTTCCATGGGCTTCGGCGGACGGATTCCGCCGCTCCGAAGAAAAAAGACAAATGACAAAGAATCAAAGGGAAAAATCAGCGTCTCCGGCGGATCATCAGCAACCCGCTAGCGAGTATCCCCAGAACGCTCGACGTTGGTTCAGGGACACTGGCAACTCGGAAGCCCACGTAGCCGTCGGACTCGGTCGGGGTGCCGTAGTCGCGGTTCGACGACTGCAGGGTGCCGCCGTTGACGTACCAAGAGCCCCCGCGCAGCCCGCGGTAAGCGCCGGAAATGACGGCGTCATTCCATTCCCATACATTGCCGCCTTGGTCAAACGTGCCGTAAGAACTCGGGTCACCGCTGTAGCTTCCCACGTTAGTAATGCCGCTTGACCCATAGTTCGCGTCGGCTGTGGTGATCGAGTTCTGGCCGTAGGTGCCTGCGGATCCCATGGTCGAAGTGAAAATCCCGTTGCTGTTGGAAGCGCCTTTGGCGTTGAGGAAATCTGAAGAGGTTTTAACCGCAGATGAACGCAGATTGACGCAGATGAAGAGAGATTTTTGATTTCATCTGCGTCCATTTGCCTCATTATTTGAAATCAACGGTTCGGCCATCTCGCTGCGCTCGGTTGCGGTTATCATTCTCTTTCCATGTTCACCAACTCACGGTTTTTTGGCCCATAGAGCAGCCGCCTCTGCGCGTTCGTGTTTCGGATAGTCCTTGGCCAGGGAGTTCCAGATCTTGCGCGCCTCGTCCTTGCGCCCGAGTTCGTAGAGAGCGCGGGCCTGCCAGAACCGCACGTCAAGTTCCTCCGGCGCGCCGGGCCGGATCTTGAGGCTGGTCTCCAGGTCCAGCAGCGCGCGCCGCCACTCGCCTGCCAGAAACAGCACCCGCGCCCGCCAATACAGCTGGTCGCCCTCGAGGCGTGCGGCGGGCCGCTGGCGCTCCCAATCGTCGAGCTTGGCGCGGGCCTCGTCGAGGTGGCTGCCGGTGACGAGTTCCTCGATGGCCAGCGAGTGCGAGCGGTCGATGACCGGCGCCTTGCGCTCGCTGGCGGCGCGGTCCGGCACCGCCTCGGCGAAACAGCGGGCGGCCTCGTCGAGCCGGCCGTTGAGCAGGTGATAGTCGCCGAGCCGGATCAGCGCCATGTTGGCGAGCGCCTTGTCGCCGCTCTTGCGCAGGCGCGCGACCACGCTGACGAGCAGCGGGTCGTTGAGCCCGAACACCCGCAGGTCGATCTCTAACAAATCCGCGGTCCGGCCCATGGCGGCGCGGGCGGGTGGCGGCAGCTTGCCGAGTTTGTCCAGAGCGGCCTGCGGGTCGCGCTTGGCGGTTTCCTGGATGCCCATCGCCACGGCTTTGACCCATGGTCCGGCCGCCGGCTTGGCCACTTCCAGCCATTTGTCGGCCCAGCGTGCGGCCGCGGCCGAGGGCAGGAAATCACTGGCCAGCACGAAGCCCGAGCGCCGCGCGGGTTCGGGCAGCAGCGCGGGGTCCTCCTTGTCGAGCAACTCCAGAAAGCCGGCTAACTGGTTGGCGTCGTTGACCGAATCCGCGGCCATCCCCTGCGGGATGGTCAGCACCTGGCGGCCTTCGATCACGCGGATGCCGTTGCGCAAGCGCAGGGTGACCCGCACCGGCTCGAGGCTCATCCACAAGCGGTGGATCTCGGGACCGGAGTCCACGCGCCCGTCCGGCCACAGCCACTCGACCTGCCAGCCCGCGGGCGGTGGCGGGATCGCGCATTTCACCCTGACATACCATTCGCCGCCATACCCGAGATACCGCTCGGCTGCCAGCAACCCGGCCGGAACCGGCGCGCCGTCAAGGGCTTCGCACGCGCCTGCCGTCACCGTGCCGGGGTGGATCCAGTCTTCGGGCGGCACATTGCCCAGTTTGCCGCCCTGGTCCCAGCCGAGCACCATCGCGGCGGGCGGATTGGCCACGGCGTGGCAATATTCCACGCTGGCCAGGCCTTTGGGCACGGTGACCGTGGCGCACGGCACGGTTTTGGGATCGAGCGGCGGCGGGGTGTTGTCCTGCCACTTGAGCGCCGCGCGGCCGTCGATCTTCACATAGGACACATCGTCGGATAGAGTGTAAAACTTCCGCGCTCCGCCCTCGCCGGTTTTCACCAACCCGCAGTAGCGGCTCAGGAAATGGTCGGACGGCCCGAACGGGTTGTCGCCGTGGAAAATCTGCGGCACGAACGCCATGCCGTCGACGTCCGGGGATTTCTTCCACGCCTCCTGCCACCCGCCGAAGGTGGCCACGTTCGCCCCTGCGGGCAGCCGCCGGGTTTCGAGCAACAAGCTGCGCTTGGCCGTCCACGCGCGCATCCGCCGCGCCGTGGTGCCGCCGAAATAGAGTGTCGCCGCCGCGTCGCCCGCGGGCATCGACTCCGCCAGCACCAGCAACGCGCGCCCGGTCCCGCGCCACACCCCGTCGAGGGCGATTTCCTTGCGGTCCGGTCCTAACAGCACCACGTCGCGCATGTCGGGGCGGCCCGCGCCGAAATCCGCCAGCCGGATTTGCCAGCCCGCCTCGGGCGCGCCGGGGGCCTCGCCGGCGTGCAGCACCACCCGGTAGGGCGCGCCCTCCACCGCCCAGTCGCTGGTCTTGGATGCGGCATGGGCCAGCGGGGCGAGCCCGAGTATGACTGCTAGAAAAGCCCGAGGAGAACCGCTGATTGCACTGATTTGACTGATTTTTAGATATTTCGGGAGATGCATGCGTCTGGCTAATTGGTGACGTGGTGACAGGAGTCGGGCTTTCTCAGCCATCGAAGGCAATGTCATGGGGTGTCGAGGGAGTGGAAATAATCGTCAACCGGTTGTTGGAAGCCGGCGGGAACGGCACCGTCGGCACCGCCTGGCAGGCGCTTCTCGCCCACCACCCGGCTGCCGGTGCTGCCTAACACCTTGACCGGTTCGGTCGCGGCACCCGCGCCGAGCTGGCGCAGGCCCGCCACGATGCGGCGGTGCAGGGCCTGGTATTCGGCCAGGCGGCCGCTCTTCAGGGCGTCGCGGGATTCGTCCATCAGCCGGGCCACTTCCGGCAGCGGACCGCTGCGCAGATAGAACAAGCGGGCCGTGGCATAACTCTTGGCGGTTTGCTGGGCCAGCAGAGCCTGCTCGGAGGCCAGCGCGTTGTTGAGCAGTTGGTCGGGCGAGTTGACCGCGCGCAGCGGGCCCTCGCCGGTCATGCCCGCGCGCTGGCTCACGCCGCCCGCCTTGCCGCCGCCGGTCGCCTTGGCGTCGGCGGGCGGGCCGTCGTCCTGGACCTGGCCCTTCTGCATGGGATCGCTGGTGCGCCGGGCTTGGATCGCGCTGCCCTCCAGGCGGTCGGCGCGCTGGTTGACCATCTCGCCATTGGACATCCCTTCGCGGCCGCCGCTGGAGCGGCCGGTCTGCTCGTTTTCGTTAGGGCGGGTGTTGCCCGACTTGCCCTGGGCGTTGAAGCCGGGCATCGGGCCGTCGGCGACCTCCCAGCCGTTGGCGGGGTTGACGGCCAGGGCGTTGTTGGAGGCGGCGTCCTTGACTTGTTCGGCGAGGCCCTCCTGTTCCTTGAGCAAATCGCCGACCAGATCGGTGAAGGAATCCGGCAGCGGCAGGTTGGGGATCTCGGGCATCTCGGTGAGGTCGAAGTTCTCCATGAGCCACTTGGTGGTTTCGTTCTTGTCGGGCAGCCACATCTCCATGTCCTCGGAGGTTTTGGCGGCTTTTTCCAGGTCGGCGAGCAGGCTTTCCTCCTTCTGCACGGCGATTTCGTTAGGCTTGAGCTGGCCGGCCGCGGCCTGGGCCGTGTCCTGTTGGATCACGTCCTCGTAGATCTTGGTGAGCTCCTCGCGCAGCTCGTTCATCGGCTTGAGGTCGGGGAACGCGTGGGCGTCGGTGAGCATTTGCTCGATGAGCGCGGCGATCGCCGCCTTCTCCGCCGCCAACTCCTTGGCCGTCGCCACATCCTCCGGCCGGAACTCGTCCTTGGCCGCCAGCTGCTTGCTTTTCTCGACCACCGCGCGTTGTTGGTCGACGAGCCCGGTGAGCTTTTCGCGGATGCCCTCGGCGGCCTCCTTGAGCGAGTCCGCCTTGTCGGCAGCGGCGGTGTGCTGCGAGGTGTTGAGCAGCTCGAGCACGCGGGCCAGATCCACTAACACCTGCTTGGCGAGCGCCGCCGCCTCGGGGAAATGCCCGCCCTCGATTTGTTCCGCGCTGCGGATCATTTGCTCGTAGATTTTGCTCGAAACCATCAGCGCGGCGGCCTTGTCCAGCACCTTGCGGAAGGTCGCGTCGCCCAGCCCGGAGTTCAGCGCGCCATCCGCCAGCGCCTTGCGCACCCCGCGCGACTCGTCGGCCAGCGCGTCCTGGTCTTGCGCCATGGCCGGCCCCTCGCCCGCCACCGCCTTCAAGGTGCGCCCGTGCAGCGCCTTTTGCCGGTTGAACAACGCCTCCACCCGGCCGATCAGATCGCGCACCGCCGCCCCGCCGGCTTCGTCCCGCAGGTCTGCGGGCAGGTTTTTCAAGCGCGCCAATATCGACGCTTCCAGGGCTTCGGCTTGGACGAGCAGGCCGCGCCTCACCTCGCCGGTCGCCGCTGCTGCCGCTGCCCGCAGCGCCAGCACCGCCTGCGGGATTTCCTTGGCCGTCAGAGCGCCGAGCACGTCGCGCCATGCCGCCGAACCGGCCGGGGTGGTGGCGATCAACTGGCTGGCGGCCTCCCCGATGCGCGTCTCGCGCTCTACCAGGACCGCCGCGTCGCCGGCGGCCTGCGGCTCGCGGACCATCGCCCGGGTGGCGTCCAGGTTGGTTTGTTGGAGGCGCAGCAGGTCGTCCAGGCTGTCTAACGACTCCGCCTGGCGGGTATCGGTGGCGCGCCGGAGTTCCTCCGGGGTGACGATGCGCACCACCAGCATGCGCGACAGGGTGCGCCCGGGGCCGGTGACGTCGTTGCCATCGCGGGCGACCACGCAGAACCACGCTTCGGTTTCCTCAGCGCCGACCCAGCGCGCCAGTTGGATGTCCGTGGCTTGCTTGAATGCCGGGGTGTTAGGTCGCCACTCCTCCATCACCCGCGCGGCGGGCTTGTCCGGGGTGCCGCGGCACAGCGCCACTTCGGCCAGCCCGTAGTCGTCGCGGGCCTCGAAGGACAGGTGCAGCGAGGCGTCGCGGGTTAATAGCAGTTCCTCCTCGCCGGTCGGCTGGATCCAGCGCACACGCGGTGCCTCGTCCGCCTTGACGTTGAACAGGACGCGCCCCTGGTCGGATAGACCCGCGGCGTCCGTCCAGTGCGCGCACCACGCGCGGTTCACCGCCACCTTGCCGGCGAGTTGCCAGGACTCCGGGCGGGAGGTGGCGCGCGCCAGGGCGTCGTCGTGCTCGACGGACAGCGCCTTGACCGCGCGGTCGAAGGTCCATTCCAGGGTCGCGGCCGATCCTTCCGGAATTGCGGGCCAAGGCGCGCCATCCGGCACGTGTGCCGATGGCAAGCGGGTGTAGGGAGGCGGCGCGAAGCTGAGTTGGCGGGCGATCACCTTGGCCGGGACTTGCACGTCGATGCGCCGCTCGAACGAGCGCGCGTCGCCGGCCTCAAACCGATAGCGCCCGCTTTCCGGCCACTTGCAATTGACCGCCCAGGCCATGGCCTCGCTCGCGCGCTGGGTGGCGTGGCGTTCGACCCGGCCATCGCCGGTGGTCACCACCAGCCAGACCTCGGCCGGCGCTTCGCCGGCCAACGTCACCTGCATCGCCAGCACGCTGCCGCGGGTCACCACCCGGTCGCCTGGCGTGACCGCCACCACCCGGGTGCGCGTGAGCGGGGCGATTTCCCGCGCCGGCAGCAGCACCCGCCCGACGCGCTGGCGGAATTCGGTCGGCCGCCACGCAAACAGCGCCGTGCCTAACAAGAGTAGCGCCCCGGCCGCCGCCGCCCAGCGCCGCAGCAGTCGCCAATCATAAACCTGCTGCCAGGCGATGCCCCGCCACAGGCCGGCCAGCTCGCCTAACAGCACAGCGCGCCACGGCGAGTTGCCGTCCAGCGCGCGGTCCAACTGCACCGCGTTGACCAGCGCGTTGTCAGTGCGCCCGGTGGTGGTTTCCAGCCGTCGCGCGAGCGCCGCGTCGTCGAGGCGCGGCAGCCATGATCGAAGGGCGCTGGCGAGGGCACCCGCCAGCGGCAAGGCGATGGCCAGCAGGCCCGCCCAGCGTCCGGCCGCGCCGAAGCGCAGGCGGGAGTCCGCCACCAGCCAGGCACCTAACACCACGGCCGCCGCGACTCCGCCGCTGGCCAGCGCGGTGAGTCCGCGGCCGATCTTGAGGGCCCGCGCCGCACGCCGGAGGATCTGGCGCGGGGATTGCCCGTCAGCATCGGCAGTGGTGGGTGTCGGGTTGGCGATCACCGGTGGGGATTACGGATGGGTGAGGGGTTTGGGTTCGCCAGCCTTGGGTTCCACGCGCCACAGCCGGAAGTTGGCAAAGTACGATTTGCCGGCGGCCATCGTCGCGCCGTAGCTGACCACCTTCACCGAGATGAACTCCGGTGCCTGGTCCTTGCCCGCGACCACCACCGATTTGGGCACGGTGAAGTCGCGCCCGGCGGTGGTCCAGGTCTGCGATTTGTCCGGCGGTGAGGGTACCTGCGCCCGGAAGCACATCATCAGCGCCGGGCGTCCGTCCGCCGCGGCACGGCGGAAAATCGTCCGCTTCTGGTCCGGATGCGGGTCGCGGCTCCAGGCTTCCGCGTGGATCCTGGCGGAAAAATCCCAGGTCATGCACTCGACCTCCACGTGATAGGTGGCGCCGGGCACGACGGGCACCGGCACGCTTTCGAGCTTGCCGCCCTGGTTGCCGGCGATCCCGGCGGGCAAGTCGAGCATCACCGCCCGGCGGCCATCCGCCACCCCGAGCGGTGCCATTTTGAGATACGGCCCGTTGCCCTGGTAAAACGCCTCGTCGGGAAAAACCGTCAGCCAGCCGTGCAACGGGTCCTTGCCCTCGAAGCTGCCGTTGGGCAGCAGGTTCTGGCCGCCGCCCGCCGCATGGGCCGTCGTCAACGCCAGCGACACCACGGCGGTTAGGATGGAATGGCTCAATTGCATGCGATGTGCGGGCAAGATGGCGGCATTCGGCCGTCCCGTCGATGATTGATTGCGGGGGCGATCCGGCAGTGCGGCGGTCTGCGACCGCGCCATGGTTCCGTTGCAGGCTGCGCAAGGAGGCCAATAAGCAAACCGACATCCCCGCCGCTCCATCCTCTGCACCATCGTGGAAAACTGCCGTCGCCTGGGCATCAACCCCAAGCAATTTCTTGGTCTATTTTATCATCTGCGCAAATCCAGTTCATCTGTGGTTCTCTTTTCCAATCCAGGATCAAAGACGCGGGGCGGGCCGCCCGTGCCCGACTTAAGTCAGCGACGGTCGCAGACCGTTGCTAAAGGGCTATCAGCACGCCGTGGTGGACGGAGAGCAGAACGCAGCGGACGTCCGCATTCGGATAGATTTTCCGGAGTGTGGTTTGATAGGCGGACATTTGGCCGGCGTAGCGGGCGCTCAGGTCGGCGGGGGCCTTCACCGCATCGGTTTTGTAGTCGATGATGTCGACGTGGGTGACGGTGCCGGAGGGGGTGCGGTGGAGGTGGAGGCGGTCGATGATCCCGGTGAGCAGCTTGCCGTCGAGGATGGCCGTGGTCGGTTGTTCACGGAACAGCTCGATGGGGCGTCCCTGCCTTTCGAAAATCTCGCGCAGGTCCGGGTTGCTGAGCAGGCGGGCGACGGCCTTGCCGGCCTCACTGGCGGGCAGCATAGGTTGGGATTCGTCGGACCAGGCGACGCGCTCGAGCAACTCGTGGACTTCACTGCCAAAGGCCATGCCGTTGGGGGAATGGACTGCCGCCTGACCCTTGCTTTTGGCGGCGCTGGGTGTCATGCGCCCGCGGCGGGGGACGGCGGCACCCAGGCTCGGTGCGCCGCCGGGTTCGGGCGCCGGATCTAACATAGGCAGCCGTTCCGGCCAGCCGGGGGCTCCCGATTGATAGACCACGCCGGTTTGGTCACCCGCGCCGATGGCGCGGGTGAGCCAGTTGGCGAGGGACGGCTTGTCCGGTTTGGATGAGGGGGCGGCGGCATGCAGCAAGATATACAATCCGCGTTTGGCGCGGGTGAGCGCCACATACAGCATGCAGAACGCCTCGTATTGTTGATCGGCGGCCCAGCGGGCCTCGGCCTCGCGCAAGTCCGGCAGGATGGCCCGCGCCCATTGGGGCGGGGTTTGGGTCAGCCAGCCCGGCCCTTCGGCCACCTCAAAATACTGGGCTTGGGGGACCAGCGTGTCGGGCACCTCCGGCAGCACCACCACGTCGAAGCCGAGGCCTTTCGCCTTGTGCAGGGTCATGACTTGGACGGCAGCCACGCCCGGGCTTTGTGCAACTTCCAGGCGAGCGATCCAATCGGCGGCCTCCCTGGGGGACACTCCACCCTGCGCGTCGAGGGTGGCCAGTGCGGCCAGTAGATCGCCGGCGCGGCGGCGTCCGAAGTCCGACCACGCCGGCCAGCAGTCCGTGATGACGCCTTCTATCATGGCCGCGAACCCGCAGCGCGAGCCAACGTCAGTAAGATCCGCCCAAATCTGCCGCCAGGAGTTGCCATGCCGGGCGCGCAGCACGGCCGCGAGCGGTGACATTTCGATCACCTCGCGTGCGAACGTGTCCGCCGGGTCGGCCAGCCATTGGAGCAGGTTGGCGATGGCGATGCCCACCGGGTTGTCGTGAGCAGGCTCGCGGCGTCCTTCTTCGATGACGTCGAAGTCGTGGGTCCGCAGGAATTCGGCGACCTCGCGCGCCTTGGCATTGCCGCGCAACAGCACACCGCAGGTCATGGCGCGCTGGCCGACACCCAGCTCGTGGAGGATTTCCGCCAAGCGGTCTAACCGTTGATCCCAATCCCCGACGACTTCCACCCGTGCCTCGCCGCGTTTGGCCGGCTGGATCAAGGGCTCGGCGGCAATATGATCCTGCCAGTCCCAGCGGTTCGCGGCATCGCCAAACAGCTCATGCAGGGTGGCCACATCCCCGCAGACTTGGTTGACCAGGGCCAGAACCTCGGGGCAGGAACGCCAGGATTCCGCCATCGGGGCGATTTCCAGTCCGCTGCCATAGCGGCGGATGACTTCGTCGAACAGGCCGACATCCCCGCCGCGCCAGGCGTAGATTGCCTGTTTGCGGTCACCGACGATGAACAGCGAGCCGTCGTCGGCGGTGGCGGCTTCATCGACGAGCGGCAGCAGGCCGGTCCAATCGGCGCGGCTGGTGTCCTGGAACTCGTCTAACAACCAATGGTCGGTGCGCGCGTCGAGGCGGAAATCCACCGCCTCGCGGCGCAGCCGGGCGTCCTCATTGCGGGCCCATTCGCCCATCAGGATTTTCACGTCGTCGAACCCGAGCAGGCCCTTGTGGCGGAGTTGTTTGGCGCAGCGGTCATCGTAAACCGCGACCAGGTCCCGCACGGCGCGGGTCCGCAGCAGGGCGGCAGCCAGTTCGCAGCGGGCGGCCAGGGTCACCAGGGCGCGCAGGGACTCGCCGGCGGGACCGCCGATGGTGAAATCCTTGTGGGATTTCACCGTGAGCGAGCCGCTTTGGTTGGCGACGGCCTCCAGGATGTTCGTGAGCAGGGTGGACGGATTATTGCCCAGGCTGCCGCCGCCGATCACATGGTTTTCGAGGTGGTTGATTTCCTTGAGCAGGGATTCGCGCTGGCCTTTGCGGGTGAACTCGACCGTGTCGAGGCCGCGCACGACCGCCGCCGCCAGGCCGGCTTTCTGTTTCACCCATTCCTCCGGGCCGACGTCCACCATGGTGGCGGGCCCCCACTCCAGATTGCGGGCCTCGCGGAAGCGTGCCTGCCAGCGCGTCACAAAGGTTCGCAGGGCGGTCAGCACGCCGGGGTCTTCCCGGCCGATGGTGGCCCGCCGGAACGCGTGGAAAAACTCCTCGCCTTGGTCGCGGGCGAGGGCGTCGCCGAGAATCTCGGTGAGCAATTCGTCGGCAAGAGCGGCGGCGCGCGGCCCTTCCAGCAGGTCGAACCTGCCGCCGGTGAGGCCCATTTCATATTGGAAACTGCGGATGACTTTGGAGAAAAACCCGTCCATCGTGCCGAGGGTGAAGCGCGGCAGGGCGCGGACCACCCGTGCCAAGGCGTCTTTGAAATCCGCGTCCGGCAGGTCGAGGGTTCGGCGCAGGTCATCGGCCACGGGTTCGAGGCTCGCCGCCGCCGCCAGTTTGGTTAGGACGGAGTCGGCGAATTCGCCGGCGGCCTTGCGGGTGAAGGTCAGCGCGACGATGCGCTCGGGATCCGCGCCGCGTGCCACCAGCCCGATGACACGGTTGCCAAGTTGGAACGTTTTGCCGGAGCCGGCGGAGGCCAGGATCAGCAGGTTCTTCGCCAGGAGGTCCATTTTGGGAGGCGTTTGATGCGGTGAGTCGGTCCTCGGGTACTCCCCAAGACGGGAGCCTCATCGCCGCCAGCGCCACCTTACTTGGGAATCACCAGCGATTTGCCCGGCTCAAGACGGGTTCCGGACAGGCCGTTGGCCTTGCGGATTTCCGCCGCAGAGGAATTGCTGCGCTCGGCGATGGTAAACAACGTGTCGCCTTTCTTGACGGTGTAGCGCGAGCCCTTCGCGGCGGGCTTGGTCGTGGCCTTGGGCGCGGTTTTTGACTTGGCCTTGGGCGTGTCCTCATCGTCCTGCGCGGTGGTTTTGCGGGCCGAGGTCTTGCTGACGACGTGGGAATTGGTTTTGCGGGTGGCCGATGGCTCGGCCGCAGGCTTGCGCTTGGAGGAGGCCTCTTTGGGTTCGCTGGTGTGGCGGGCCGTGCGGGCGGGGGTGGTTTTGGCTTTGGTGGCGGCTTCGGGTGCGGCGAACGGGCTGGCATTGAGCGGCGGTTGCTCGTTTTTGGCGACGACGGGCAGATCGTCGCTGGGCTGGCTGTGGCTGCCGGGTTTGCGCCATTTCGAGGGATCGTTGGCCCATTCTTCGTGGTAGTTGCCTTGGCTGTCGAAGGGGCCGGTGCCTGACGGGCTGCTGCCCGCGCTGCCGCCATTATTGGCGCAGCCGGACAGGGTGAGCATCACGGCACAGGACAAGGGGAGCCAAACAATCGTTCGCATGGCCGGATCATGAAGCATCATGCGGATTTGGCAAAACATAGTTAAGCGCAGCAAACAATTATTTTGGGGATGAGCGGGCCGTGGGCAAAATCCGCAACTTCGCTCTTGCGCGGACGGGTGGTAGATGGCACTCATTTCCCCGCGCCGTCACAGGGGCATTAGCTCAGTTGGTAGAGCGTCTCGTTCGCAATGAGAAGGTCAGGAGTTCGAATCTCCTATGCTCCACCACTCGGAACCCCTCGAATCAGCCCGATTCCAGGGGTTTTTCATTTCAGGGGGTAACGCTCAATGGTCGAGCTTGAGCTTCTTGAGCTTGGGCTCAATGACGAACTTGCAATACGGGTTCTTCGACTTGTTGGCGAAGTAATAGTTCAGGTGGTCCCCGGGTGCCGGATAGAACTCGGTCGCCTTGGTGATCTCGGTGACGACGGGGTCTTTGAAGTCCGCGGCGGCGGCGGCCTTGGAGGCCTCCGCGGTGGTTTTCTGGGCCTCGGAATGATAGAAGATCACCGAGCGGTATTGGGTGCCGGTGTCGTTGCCCTGGCGGTTGAGGGTGGTCGGGTCATGCAGGCGCCAGAACCAGCCGAGGATTTTTTCATAGGAGATTTTTTTTGGGTCGAAGACGATGTGGATCACTTCGGCATGGCCGGTGGTGCCAGAGCAGACTTGCGGGTAGGTGGGCTGGTTCACGCTGCCGCCCATGAACCCCGGGGTGGCCGAATACACCCCCGCCAGATGGCTGTAGGCGGCTTCGGCGCACCAGTAACAACCGGCCCCGAGGGTGGCGGTTTCCGCGTCGGCGGGGATGGTCAAGGACGGGGCGGCGGGGTCTGACATGGTGGTGGATTCGGGTTTGCAGGAGGCGATCATCGGCAGGATCGCCAGCAGGGCCAGGGCGAGGTGTTTCACGGGGGCAAGATATCAGGGGTTGGCCAAATTGCCACGATTCGTTCTGTCCTCTGTCCTCTGTCCTCTACCATTCGATGCCCACGCCTTCCTCGGAGATGAGGACCTGGTCGCTGATGCCGAGGCGGTCGGCTTCGGCGAGCAGGCGGCCGACCGGTTCGTCGTGGGGTTCGTTGCCTAACGGGAACGTGCCGTAGTGCATGGGGATGAGGAGTTTGGCGCCGAGATCGATGAAGGCGCGGACGGCTTCCTCGGGGTTCATGTGGACATCGCGGCCGCTCGGCGAATCGTAGGCGCCGATGGGCATCAGGGCGATGTCGATGTCATACCTGCGGCCGATATCGTGGAAGCCCTCGAAATAGGCGCTGTCGCCGCAATGGAAGACGCTTTTGCCGTTGGCGCGCACGAGGTAGCCGCCGAAGTCGCGGTGGGTGTCATGCAGGAAGCGCGCGCCCCAGTGGTGGGAGGGGGTGTGGATGATTTCAAGGTCGCCGAAGCGCAGTTCGTCCCAGACCTTCATTTCGAAGGTGGCGGGAAACCCCAGGCGCTTGACCAGCGAGCGGCTGCCCTGCGGGACGACGATGCCCTGGCGCGCCTTGAGGATGCGCAAGCTCGGCTTGTGGAGGTGGTCGAAGTGGGCGTGGGTGACTAACACCAGATCCACTTCCGGCACATTCAGCAGGTTGAGCCCCGGTTGGCGGCGGCGTTTGACCGGGCCGTGCCAATGCGCCCAGTTGGGATCGACGAGCACCGAGTGGCCGGCAAACTGCAGGAAAAACGACGCGTGGCCGATCCAGGTGACGCGCACCTTGTCGGCGTCCGGCGGGGCCAGCACCGGTTCCAGCACGTCGCCCGCGCGGTGCCGGAACATCCCCGGCACGATCCGGTGGCTGAGGAAGCGCAGATTGCGCGCCGGCCAGCCTTTGTGGGGCATCAGGCCGGAGTAGCGGGCGTCAAGCCGGCGGTGCGGAAGTGGCGGTTCGGGTTTCAAGTGGCGGGGTGGATACGCAGATGCGATGCCGAATTGCCGCGAAATCTGCGACATTGCAAGCCATTCCACGGGGTGGGCCTCAACGCGATGGCAGGGTGCATTCGGGAAATTGGATTGTCGGCGGGCGGCGAGTGTGGATGCTGGCGGAGGAATTCATCCTAACCCCCTTTTTGTCCCATGTCTGCGATCCGTATTTTGTTTCTCGGTGATATTGTCGGCGAACCCGGCCGCAAGGCCGTCATCGAACAACTGCCGCTCATCAAACAGATCGAGTCGCTGGATTTCATCGTCGTCAACGGCGAAAATGCCGCCGGCGGCCGGGGGATCACCCCCAAGATCGCCATCGACTTGTTGCGGGCGGGCGCGGCGGTCATCACCACCGGCGACCATGTCTGGGACCAGGAGGAAATCGTGGCGTATTTCCCCACCGAACCGCGCCTGCTGCGGCCGCTCAACTATCCGGAGGGCACGCCGGGCAACGGCAGTGTGGTGTTGGAAACCGCCAAGGGCCGGATCGGCGTGATCCAGGTGCAGGGCCGCTCGTTCATGCAGCCGCCCCTGGAAAACCCGTTCGTCGCCGCCGAACTCGAAGCCGCGCGCCTGCGCGCCGACGGCGTGGCTGTCATCGTCGTCGATGTCCACGCCGAAACCACCAGCGAGAAGATCGCCCTGGGGCGCTTGCTCGATGGCAAGGTCTCGGCCGTGCTTGGCACCCACACCCACGTCCAGACGGCCGACGAAACGATTTTTCCCGGCGGCACCGGCTATCTCACCGATGCCGGGATGTGCGGGCCCTCGGAATCCGTGCTCGGCCGCAACATCGAGTCGGTGGTCTGGCGCTTCAAAAGCGCCATGCCCACCCGTTTTCCGGTCGCCAAAGGCCCAGTGCGCCTGTGCGGCGCGATCCTCGACATCGACGCGGAAACCGGCACCTGTCTGGCCATCAAGCGCTTGTCGCTGCTGTTGGACGAGACTCCGGCCAGTCCGCCGACCGGTGTAGCCTGAGCGGCCAACCGCGGGACGCGTCAGCCACCGGGGCACGGGCATCCCGCTTCCAGCGTAACAAGAAACCGCCTGAAGAGGCGGTACTACATACTTCGCCGAGCCACGTCGGTTCCAGCGTAGGTAGTCCCGCCTTCAGGCGGACTCTGAATTCACCTGGTCCGGGGGGGCGTTTTTCCTCGGGGTTGCACGCCGCGCGCGGGGCGGCTATGCTCACCGGCGTGGCGGATTTTTCCTTAACACTGCTGGGCACGGGGACTTCAACGGGAGTGCCGGTCATCGGTTGCCGGTGCCCGGTCTGCGGGTCGCCGGACCCGCGCAACCAGCGGCTGCGCTCCTCCGCGCTGGTGCGGGCTGGGGCGGTGACGGTGCTGGTGGACTCCGGACCCGACCTGCGGGCGCAGGCCCTGCGCCAAGGCCTGCGGGCGCTCGACGCGGTGGTTTACACCCACGCCCACATGGACCATGTGGTGGGCTTTGACGAGCTGCGCGCGTTCTGTTGGAAAAAGGCCGGCCCGCTGCCGCTGCACGCCACCGCCGAATGCATGGCGACGCTCAAGCTGATGTTCGGCTGGGCGTTCGCGCCCGAGAATGTCTACCAGGGCTATGTGAAACCCGACCCCCACCTCATCGATGGGCCGTTTTTCTATCAGAATCTGAAGATCACGCCGCTGCCCGTCGAACACGCCGCGGTGGCGACCACCGGCTTCCGGTTCGAATGCCCGGGCTCCCGCAGCATCGCCTATCTGCCGGACGTGAAGCGCATTCCGGCCGCCACCATGGACCTGCTCCGCGGGGTCGATGTGCTGGTGGTCGACGCGCTGCGGCCGCAGCCGCACCCCACCCATTTTTCGTTAGACGAGGCGCTGGCGGCGATCCGGCAGGCGGGTGCCGGCGAGGCCTGGCTGACTCACCTCGGGCATGAAAACGACCATGCCGCCTTGCAGGAGCGGCTGCCGGCGGGCGTGCGGGTGGCTTGGGACGGGCTGCGCATCGAGCTGTGACGCGGTGTAGCCTTGCATGTCGGGCACCTGCGCGGCATCATCCCCAGATGCGTGCGATTGCTCTGGTTTTGGTTCTGCGGGCGGTGGTGGCACCGCTGGCGGCCGAGGCTCCGCCGCCCGCCGCGGTGGCCGTGCTTTACAACTCCGCGGTGCCGGAGTCCCGCCAGCTCGCGGAACTCTATCGAGACGCGCGCTCGATTCCGCCGCAAAACCTCATCGGGTTGGCGATGCCCCTGACGGCAGATATTTCCCGCGCCGATTATGACCGTTCAATCCGCCAACCGCTGATGGCGGAGTTTGACCGCCGGGGTTGGTGGCGCCGTGGCAAGGATGTGACGGGCACCACGCTGCCGGTCAGGAATCAAATCCGGGTGCTGGTCACGATGCGCGGCGTGCCGCTGCGCATCCAGCCGATTCCCAAACCGCCGGCCAAGCCCTCCACGCCCGGGGCCCCGGCCGCGCCCCCGAATCCCGTGGCCGGTCACGACGAGGCGGCGGTGGACTCGGAACTGGCGATGTTTGGCGTCGACGGCCTGCCGCTGGAAGGCCCCCTGAAAAACATGTTCTTTAAGTCGAGCCAGTCCCTGATGAAGGCGGATCAGCCGTTTCTGGTGCTCACCGCCAGGATCGACGCGCCGTCCTATGCCACCTGCGCGCGGATGATCCGCGATGCCGTGGAGGTGGAAAAAACCGGCTTGTGGGGGATGGCCTACGTCGACATCGCCAACAAATACCCGCAGGGCGACCAGTGGCTGGAGGCGGTGGCCAAGGCCAACGGCAATGCCGGCATCCCGACGGTGGTCGACCGGTTCAACGACACGCTGCCGACCAACTATCCGATGGGCGCGGCCGCGTTCTATTTCGGCTGGTATGACTGGAATGTCAGCGGCCCGTTTCTCAACTCCCGCTTCCAGTTCCGGCCGGGCGCGGTGGCCTTGCACCTCCATTCGTTCAGCGCGGAGCAACTCTCCAGCCCGGTCAAAAATTGGTGCGGTCCGCTGTTGGAAAAGGGCGCGGCGGTCACCGTCGGCAATGTTTACGAACCCTACCTAGACCTGACCCACGACTTCGGCATCATCCAGCAGCGATTGTTAGCCGGCGATTGCTGGGTGGAGGCCTGCTGGAAGGCGATGCCGGTGACCTCGTGGCAGGGCGTGGTGCTGGGAGATCCGCTCTATCAGCCGTTCCTGCACCTCGATGGCGGCGGCCAGCGCACCCTGCCGGACAACGATTTCCGCGCCTTGCGCGCCGCCGCCCTGCGCTGGCCGGACGCGCCGGCGGAGCGCCGCCGCCAACTCGACGAGGCCGCCGCGCGCACCGCCAGCGGCGTGCTCGCCGAGGCTGTTGGCCTGGATCTCCTGCAACAGGGGAGCCCCACGGAAGCAGCCGTCCGATTCCGAACGGCCAAGGCCGCCTATATCGCGGCCAGGGACCAACTCCGGCAGGATTTCCACCTGATCGCCATCGACCGCGCCGCCAACCGCAAGGATCTGGCCGTGCGCGCGCTGCACGACGCCCAGCTGCGCTACGGCGCAATCCCCGAGGCCGCCGCGCTGAAAGGCTGGCTCGATATCCTGGAGCCTCCGCCAGCTCCCGCCGCTCCGCTCAAGGCGTCCGCCATGAAAGCACCCGCACCAGTCGCACCGCTGAAATGATGATTTCTCCGCACTCCCTGCCATGACTTACGGATATTTATTGGAATCGATCTGGCACCCACCGCTTGCCTTCGCCGAAACCTCGGCCTGCACCCTGCCCGCCGAGCTGGAGCTCCAGGCGCTGTGGTTTGCCGGCACCTTCGGCCGCGACTTCCGCACGACCTGCGGCAAGACGGTTCGCATCGTCCAGTTCGGCGAGTGGAACCGCGGCGCTGGCCCAGACTTCATCCACGCCGCCGTGGAAATCGCCGGCGAGTTGCGAACCGGCCCGCTAGAGCTCGATCCGGATTCCAGTGCCTGGCTGGCGCACGGCCACGCCTCCAACCCCGCATTCCGCGAGGTGGTGCTGCATGTCGTGTTCCACTCCGACGCCCGCCGCACTTTCATCAGCACCTGCGACCAGCGCGAGGTGCCGCAGGTGGTCATCACCGCCACCCAGCTGTCCGACGCCTTGAACCGGCCGCTGCGCGAGGTCGCCATCGCCCACCCCGGGCGCTGCCTCCATCCGCTCAAGCATCTCTCCACCGGGGCGCTCACCAGCCTGTTCGACGAGGCCGCCGCCTACCGCGCCAACCACAAAGCCGCACGGTGGTTGAAAACGGCCGATGCCCATGGCCGTGAAGCCGCCTTGTTTCAAGCCACCGCTGAAACCCTCGGCTACCGCAGCAATGCGCTGGCGATGCGGCTGCTCGCGCAACGCGCGCCGTTGGCCTTGCTGCGCGACGAGGGCGAGGCCGCGGAGGCGGTGCTGTTCGGCACGGCCGGACTGCTCTCGCCCGGGTTGCACGAACTCGCCCCGCCCGACACCCGCGACTACCTGCGCAACCTGTGGGACCAGTGGTGGAAAAGCCGCGCCCGCTTCGAAGTCACCGGCACCCGCTCCATCCCCTGGCAAACCCACGGCCAACGCCCGGCCAACCACCCGCACCGGCGCGTCGGCGCGCTGGCCGCCCTCGTCCACGCCTGGCCGCAATACCGCCGCCTGGCCCTCGCCCGCCCGTTCGCCGTCAAGCCGCTGGTCGATTTCCTGCACGCCCTGGATCACGACTTCTGGGCGACCCGCCACACCCTCACCTCCGCTGCCGCCGCCCGGCGGGTGGCCGTGTTCGGCCGCGCCCACGCCCTCGAACTCGTCGCCAATCATCTCGCGCCGCTCGCTCTGCTCGAAGACGGCATGACCTTCCGCTCCTACCATCAATTGCGCAACTCCGCGCCCAACGACAAGGTCAAGCGCTGCGCCCTGCGCCTGTTCGGCTCACTCAAAGCCGCCCAACCGTGGACCCGCCGCGTCTGCCACCACCAGGCGCTGCTCCAGGTCTATCAGGACTTCTGCCTCGAGGACTTTTCCGATTGCCTCGCCTGCCCGTTCCCCGAACAACTCCTCCAGTGGAAATGAACCCTTCAACCACCATCGCCCTCAACGGCGCTCCCCATCCCCTGGCCGATACCATCCTCCTCGACCGCCTGCTCGATCTCCTCGGCCTCGCCGGCAAACCCGTCGTCGTCGAACTCAACGAACAGCCCGTCTTCCCGCGCGACTACCCCCGCACCCTCGTCGAACCGGGCGCCCGCCTCGAAATCGTCACCCTCGCCGCCGGCGGCTGACGCCAGAGGATAGAGGACAGAGGACAGAGGACAGAGGACAGAGGACAGAGGACAGAGGACAGAGGACAGAGG
>JBAXBG010000004.1:0-53116 GCA_037142115.1 Verrucomicrobiota bacterium
CAAGCCTATAATGCGTTCTCCGCCTTCCCGGAAGACGCGATGGTCCGCATTGAGCCGGAGGACATCCGTAAAAAGGGCAAGGTGCCGAAAAACGGCAGCATTTTCTTCACGATCTTCCAGACGTTCATGTGCGGACCGCCGAAGAATGGCGAGCCGTCGCCGTATTTCGGCGAGTATCCGGCGGACTTCTTCGACTTCATCGTCATCGACGAGTGCCACCGTGGCGGCGCGAACGACGAGGGCACTTGGCGCGGCATCCTTGATTATTTCGCGCCCGCCGTGCAACTCGGACTCACCGCCACCCCCAAGCGCAAGGACAACGTGGACACCTACGCCTACTTTGGCGACCCGGTGTATATCTACTCGCTCAAGAACGGGATCAACGACGGCTTCCTCACGCCATTCAAGGTGAAGCAGATCCAGACGACGCTGGATTACTACACGTACACGGCGGACGACACGGTGGTCGAGGGCGAGATTGAAACCGGCAAGGTTTACGATGAACCGGATTTCAACAAGATCATCGTCATCAAAGAGCGGGAGAAAAAGCGGGTGGAAATCTTCATGAGCATGATCGACCAGCGGGAAAAGACGCTGGTTTTTTGCGCCACCCAAGATCACGCGCTGGCCGTGCGCGACCTCATCAACCAGTTGAAGACCAGCACGGACCCCAAATATTGCGTGCGGGTTACGGCCAATGACGGTGCTCTGGGCAACCAGCATTTGAGGGATTTTCAGGACAACGAGAAAACCATCCCGACGATTCTCACGACCTCGCAGAAGCTGACGACCGGGGTGGACGCCCGCAACATCCGCAACATCGTGCTGATGCGGCCCATCAATTCGATCATCGAGTTCAAGCAGATCATTGGGCGCGGCACCCGGCTCTATGACGGCAAGGATTACTTCACGGTCTACGACTTCGTGCAAGCGCACCTCCATTTCAGCGATCCCGAGTGGGACGGCGAACCGCTCGAACCGGAACCGTGCAACAAGTGCGGTTGCGATCCCTGCGTGTGCGTGGTGACGCCCCCTAAACCTTGCAACGTGTGCGGCAAGCGGCCCTGCGAGTGCCCTAAGGAGAAATGCCCGGTGTGCGGCAAGCGGCCCTGCCATTGCCAGCGTAGGACCAAGGTGAAAGTGAAGCTGGCCGATGGCAAGGAGCGCAGTATCCAGCACATGACGATGACCTCGTTCTGGCACCCGGACGGCACGCCGATGTCGGCGCAACAGTTCTTGGAGATGCTTTACGGCAGACTGCCGGATTTCTTCAAGGACGAGGAGGAACTCCGCGCCCTCTGGAGCGCCCCCGACACGCGGGCCAAGCTTTTGGAGGGGTTGGCCGAGTCCGGCTTCGGCCCTGACCAAATGACCGAGATGCAGGCGATCATCGACGCCGAGAAGAGCGACCTGTTCGACGTGCTGGCCTACGTCGCGTATGCCCTGCCCCCACTCACCCGTGAGGAACGATCCACCAAGGCGAAGGTGGTCATCAGCAGCCAGTTCAACCCCAAGCAGCAAGCCTTCCTCGATTTCGTGCTCACCCATTACGTCAACGTCGGCGTGGAGGAATTGGACGCGAAAAAGCTCAACCCTCTGCTCCGCCTCAAATACCACGATTCCATCACCGATGCCGTGGCGGATTTGGGAGCACCCATGCAGATCCAAGCGGTTTTCATCGGGTTCCAGAAGTTCCTTTACGTGTCGGCGGCGTGAACAGCCGCTGACGATTCACGACCATGAATGCAATGCAATCGGCAATCCCGAAGAAACTCAATTTCGTTGTCTCCTTCTGCGGCTAGAACTCCTCATGGGTATGAGACGGCCCGGAGAAATTCCAGCCAGCACAAGCCCGAGGATAGCGCACGGCGGCGCTGCCGGGTGAAAATCTGTAATCGGTTTGTAATCGCTTACGGCCTCATTTCAGGCCATTTTGGCGCATTTCGAGGCATTTCTCAGCCCTTGTTTCGTTAGACTCTTACGATCCATAACCCATTAACTCTAAGGGCATTGCGGCTGGTGGTCCCGGCGTGAATCGAACACGCACCTACGGCTTCGGAGGCCATCGTCCTATCCATTGGACCACGGGACCAGTCGCCTGAACGGCGGAGGCAAGGGTTAGCGGGGCGCGGGAGGGTTGGCAAGGACAAGGATTGCGAATTTTGCTTTGCGGGCATTGGCTGGCGGGTGATGGTGGCGGCCGATACGACGCGCATGAAGCCCACCACGACCTTGGCCAGTTGCCGCACGCCCGACGGATTGCAGATGGTGCTGCTGCGCCACGATGGTCAGCATTTTCTCAATATCGGAGGCGTGCCGCTGATGAGCACGACGGCTGCGGCCTCGGAACAACAAATGGCCGAACTCGCCTGCGCCGCGCTGCCGACCCGGCCGCGCATCCTGATAGGCGGACTGGGCTTCGGGTTCACGCTGCGGCGGGTGCTGGAGCTGAGTCCGGCGGATGCCACGGTCGAGGTGGCGGAGTTGCTGCCGGAGGTGATCGCCTGGAACCGCGAGTTTCTGGCAGATGTCAACGGCCGGCTGCTCGACGATCCGCGGGTGGAAATTCACCTGGGCGATGTGGGCGGGCTGATCGAGCGCGGCGGCGCGAGCCGCTACCACGCGATCCTGCTGGATGTGGACAACAGCCCGGATCCGCTGGTGCAGGAGGGCAATGCCCGGCTTTACGATCAGGGCGGGATTGCCCGCGCCCACGCCGCGTTGCATCCCGGCGGGCGGGTGGTGTATTGGTCGGCCAACCGCGACGCGGAGTTTGCCAAAGCCCTGGCGCGGGTTTTCAGCCAGGTCGAGAGCATCGCGGCCAAGGCCTATCCGCAGGCGAAACGCTTCACCCACACGCTGTTCGTCGCCGACCGGGATTGACGTGGCGGGTGGCTTCTCCGAAGGTGCCCCGGTGAAGTGTTCAAACTGTGGCGGTTCCTTGGATGGCAGCATGACCTTCTGCCCCTACTGCGGGGTGCGGCCGGATGTCGATCTGCGCCAAATCCATTTCCGCGATCTGGGCGAGGACGCCGCCCTAACGTGCCCGGTGTGCGCGGTCGCGCTCGGCGTGATTGAATTCGACGTAGAGCCCAAGATCCGGATCGAGCGCTGCACCACCTGCTACGGCATGTTCTTCAATCCCGGGGAGCTGCAGGTTCTGTTGGAAGCGCAGACCAACCCGTTGGTGTGGCTGGACCCGGTGGAACTCAACCAAATCGCCGCGGATTGCGACCGTGAGCATGCCGTCGTGTATCGCAAGTGCCCGGTGTGTGCGGAACGGATGAGTCCGCTCAACTTCGGCGGCCACAGCGGCGTGATTCTCGACAGCTGCGGCACGCACGGGGTTTGGCTGGAAGGCAGTGAACTGCGGCGGCTCACCGAATGGTGGCGGGCCGGGGGCAAGTTGATCTATCAAAACAACGAGGCCGAGCGGGTGAAGCAGATGTATGCTCCGTTGGAAGATGCCTCGCTCCGCACGCGCAGCGGCACCATCGAATCTTCTGATTTGGAGGAGTCCTGGAGCTGGAACTCGCCGACCGCGTCGCCCACTAACGGCAGCTTGTGGTCCTCAGTCATCGGGACGATTGTGAGCTGCATCCTGAAATAACCCGCCCATGTTTCCGCTCGATCCCGCCAAGCTTGCCGACCGCACGTCCAGTGATGAAATCCTGGGGGCGTTCCTCGAGTATTTGATAGACGCGGGGGTCGAGCCGTATGACCACCAGGAGCAGGCGATTTTGGAGCTGTTTGCGGGCAACAACGTGATTTTGAACACGCCGACGGGCTCGGGCAAGTCGCTGGTGGCGCTGGCGCTGCATTTCAAGGCGATCTGCCAGAACCGGCGGTCGTATTACACGGTGCCGATCAAGGCGCTGGCGAACGAGAAGTTTTTGTCGTTGTGCCAGGTTTTCGGGCCGGAGCAGGTGGGGATGATCACCGGCGACGCGACGGTCAATCCGGGCGCTCCGGTGATCTGCTGCACCGCGGAGATCCTGGCCAACCTGGCGCTGCGCGAAGGCGCGCGGGCGCGGGTGGACGACGTGATCATGGACGAGTTCCATTATTACTCGGACGCGTCGCGCGGGTTTGCCTGGCAGGTGCCGCTGCTCACGCTGCCGCAGGCGCGGTTTTTGCTGATGTCGGCGACGCTGGGCGAGACGGCGTTTTTCGAGGAGGCGGTGACCAAGCTAACGGGTGTGGCGACGGTGCTGGTGAGGTCCGAGCAGCGGCCGGTGCCGCTGGAGTTCGACTACAGCGAGACGCCGCTGGAAGAGATGGTGGGCGAGCTGGTGGCGGCGGGCAAGGCGCCGATCTATCTGGTGCACTTCACCCAGCTCGCCTGCGCCAACACCGCGCAGAACCTGCTGAGTTCAAATTTTTGCAGCAAGGAGGAGAAGCAAACCATCGCCGGGGTGTTGCAGGACGCCAATTTCCGCAGCCCGTACGGCAAGGAGATCTCCAAACTGTTGCGTCACGGCATCGGGATCCACCATGCGGGGCTGTTGCCCAAATACCGGGTGCTGGTCGAGAAACTCACCCAGCGCGGCCTGCTCAAGGTGATTTGCGGCACCGACACGCTGGGCGTGGGGGTGAACGTGCCGATCCGCACGGTGCTCTTCACCCAGTTGTTCAAATACGACGGCACCAGCACCAAGACGCTGGCGGTGCGCGATTTCAAGCAGATCGCCGGGCGCGCCGGGCGCCGCGGGTTCGACACGTCCGGCACGGTGGTCGCCCAGGCTCCCGAGCACATGATCGACAACCTGCGGCTGGAAAAAAAGGCCGCCGCCAACGGTAAGAAGAGTTATGTGAAACGCAAGCCGCCCGAAAAAGGCTTTGTCGGGTGGGACGAGAAAAGCTTCCGCCGGCTGATCGACGCGCCGCCCGAGAAGCTCACGTCGAGTTTCCAGATCCAGCATTCGATGCTGCTCAACGTGCTGGGCCGCGAGCACGAGGACGGCTGCGCCGTGCTGCGCCAGTTGATCCACGAGTGCCACGAGCCGCCGGCCAAGAAGAAGGCGCTGCGGCGCCGCGCCTTCCAGTTGTTCCGCGGCTTGGTCGAGGGCGACATCCTGCGCATCATCCCGCGCGCCGAGCGCCGCGGCCCGGCCAAGGTCGCCCTCAACATCGAGCTCCAGGATGATTTTTCGATGAACCAGGCGCTCGGGCTCTATCTGTTGGATGCGATTCCGCAGCTCGACCGCGAGGCGCCGGATTACGCGCTCAACGTGATCTCGCTCATCGAGGCGATTCTGGAGAACCCCGAGGTCATCCTGCGCAAACAGGTTGACCTCCTGAAGGGCGAACTCATCGGCCGACTCAAGAGCGAGGGCATGGAATACGACGAGCGGATGACCTTGCTCGAGCAAGTCGAGTGGCCGAAGCCGGGCAAGGATTTCATCTATGACACGTATAACGCGTTTGTCGCCAAGCGGCCGTGGATGAAGGACACCAACGTGCGGCCCAAATCCATCGCCCGCGAGATGTTCGAGCACTGGCAGTCGTTCGAGGACTATGTCAAAACCTACGGCCTGGAGCGCAGCGAGGCGGTGCTGCTGCGCAATCTATCGGAAGTTTACAAGGTGCTCGCCCAGACCGTCCAGCCCGCCGCCAAAACCGAGGAGCTCGACGAGGCGGAGGCGTTCTTCGGGGATATCCTGCGCGGGGTGGATTCCAGCCTGCTCGACGAGTGGGAAAAACTCCGCAACCCGGAGTATGTGCCCGAGGAGGACAAGCCCGCGGCCGAGCGCCGGGCGGTGCCGCTCTCGCGCAACCGCCCGGCCTTCACCCGCGCGCTGCGCAATGCGGTGTTCACTTTGGTCAAGGCGTTCGCCCAGGAAAACATCCCTGAAATCCTCGCCCAGATCGAGCCGGCGGACTCCAGCGGGACCGCCTGGACCCGCGAGCGGCTCGCCGAGTCGTTAGACGGCTATTTCGCCGGCCACCAGCGCATCCGCCTGGACCCGGAGGCCCGCGCCACCAAGCACACCCGCTTGGGCGAGGCGAGCCCGCGCCGCTGGACCTGCGAGCAGATCCTGGTGGATCCCGAGGAGCTCAACGACTGGATGCTGCAGCTTTCCATCGACCTTGACGCGAGTGATGCCGAGGGCCGGCCGGTGCTGGTGCTAGAGGGATGGGTGGCGGTGGCCTGAAAGCATGCGACTCCCCGACAACCGCGGCGCTGGCAATGAGTGGCTGCCGCGTCCCGCGGCAGGCCGTGATGGCGGCGTCCCGCCGCCAGATGGAAGGTGAGCGCCGCCCTGATTCAAGCGGCTCAGCCCTTGAGCGGATTGTGCCACCGGATGGAGGAAAACCGGGCGAAGTCGCCGTCGGCGGAACACAGGACACTGGCGTGTTCCATGGCTAGGGCGGCCAGATGGGCGTCGGGCACCAGATTGGCAACCACCCCGGCTTCTGCCATGATTTTTTGCAGGATGGCCCAATGCAGGGAGGTGGGTTGCACCAGTCGGACGCATGGTTGGGCCAGCCACCCGCTTACCTTGGCGCTGGCTTCCGCCAGGGACAAGGGTCGCTGCATGATGCGTTGGTTGGTCGTGATGCGCAGGAATGCCGTCAAGGTGGTCCAGCACAGGCCCACCGGGTCCGCCCCCGAGAGTTGCTTGTCGAGCCATGCCTTGGCTGCCGCGTGATGTGGCGACAGGCTGTCCTCGGCATAAAGCAGCAGGTTGGCGTCTATCAGAATCATCGGTAATCCTCTCCCTCGCACTGTGCCAGCAACTCGCCGATGTTGTCATACGAGAATCCGGCTTTAAGCCCCATCGCCACCGGTCGGGTGCGGTAGGGTTTCGCCGCTTTCGCTTGCTGGGCGTAGGCCTCAAGTCCCAGGCGCAGCGCCTCGTTGACCAGAGTCTTGAAGGCGATCTGATGATCGGCCGCTTCCGCCTTCGCACGGGTGGCGACATCCGGGTCAAGCGTCAAGGTGGTTCTCATACAGGCATCATGATGCCTGCGCCCGTCGCTGTCAATTTCATTTGACCGGGCCACAGGCCGCCAACTCTCAGTTGAGCTTGCTGTGCTTGCGGCTGTAGGAGAAATAGATGGTCAGGCCGATGGCCATCCAGATCAGCAGCCGCCACCAGGTGTCGCGCGGCAGGAAAGCCATCATGGTCAGGCAGCACAGGGCGCCGAGGATGGGCACCAGCGGGACGAGCGGGCAGCGGAACTGGCGCGGCAGGTCGGGGTTGGTGCGGCGCAGGACGATGACGCCGATGCACACCAGCACGAAGGCTAACAGCGTGCCGACACTGCACATTTCCCCGAATGAATTGCCCGGCAGCAAGGCCACCGCGGTGCCCACCACCACCGCGAACAGGGCGTTGGATTTCCACGGCGTGTGGCGCGTCGGGTGGATGTCGGAAAACATTTTTGGCAGCAGGCCGTCCTGGGACATGGTGATGAACACGCGGCTCTGGCCCATGAGCAGCACCATGATGACCGAGGAAAACCCGGCGAGGATGGCCGGCACGATGAGTTGTTGGAGCCAGTGGAACTGCTTGGGCATGTGGCCCAGGGCGGTGGCCACCGGCGCGAGTTTGTCGACCACGCCGCGGAACTCGGTGTAGTTGGCCAGGCCGGTGATGACCCACGAGAACAGGATGTAGAGAATCGTGCAGATGAACAGCGAGCCGAGGATGCCGATGGGCAGGTCGCGCTGCGGGTTCTTGGCCTCCTGGGCGGCCGTCGAGACCGCGTCAAAACCGATGTAGGCGAAGAAGATCAGCCCCGCCCCGGTGAGCACGCCCTGCCAGCCGAAATGATAGATCGTTCGGCCGTTGGCCAGCACTTCGCTGATGCGCTCCGGGATCATCGGCGAGTGGTTGGCCGGGTTCATATAGCCCCAGCCGAGGCCCACCACGAGCAGCACGATGGTGAGTTTGACCGCGACCATCACCGCGTTGAACCAGGCGCTTTCGGTGGTGCCGCGCATCAGCAGCAGCGACATCAGCACCACGATGACCGCCGCCGGCAGGTTGGCCACGCCCTGGATGTGCTGCCCGTTGGCTAGAATCTCGACATCAAACGGCGAAAGCGCGAACTGGACCGGAAAATCCAGATGAATCTGGTGGCAGAATTTGACAAAGTAGGCCGACCAGCTCACCGCCACGGTGCCCGCGCCGATGGCGTATTCCATGACCAGGTCCCAGCCGATGATCCAGGCGAGCAGTTCGCCCATGGTGGCGTAGGAATACGAGTAGGCGCTGCCGGCCACCGGCACCGACGAGGCGAACTCGGCGTAGCACAAACCCGCGAACGCGCAGGCCAGGCCGCTGATCACGTAGGAAAACACCACCGCCGGCCCGGCATTGTCGGCTGCCACCTTGCCGGTGAGCGAAAACAGGCCGGCACCGATGACCACCCCGATGCCCAGCATCGTGAGCTGCCAGGCACCCAGCGTGCGTTTCAGGGTGGGCGGGACGTCGGTTTCAAAGGATTCTGATTCGGTGACGATCGCGGCGATCGGTTTTTTGCGGAACAGACTCATGGGGATGGGGTGATCGGGCGTATGGCAGACCGCGGACCGTAGGTTGGCAACCCGTGGCTTGGCAATCCGGCATTTGGGCATCGCTGCACTGGCGGGAGCCGCTGGTGAGGTCCGCGGTGCCGGCTTGTTGGAGGCAATCGTGCCATTTTTACCACGGAGTCACGGAGACGCACGGAGGTCACAGAGAATTTCAAGTGTCCAATCCTCTCAACTGCTTTCCGCCCGCCTGATGTGGATCGAGCAAATCCCAATTCTCTCCGTGTTCTCCGTGACTCTCTGTGCCTCCGTGGTTATAAATCGCACGCCACCCGTCCAGGATACCCCAGGCTGGGACGTATCGTCAGGGGCTGGTTTGTCGAGTTGATCCCCGCCAAATTCGTGCCAAGCTGGCCGCGCGCATGGCCCGTCATTATACCTTACATCGTCCTGCCGCCGCGGCGGCCGCGTCCGGCATCGACTACCAGGCGGCGCTCAACGCGGAGCAGTATGCGGCGGTGTCCTCGCCGCCCGGGCGTGCGCTGGTGATCGCCGGGGCCGGCTCGGGCAAGACCCGCACTCTGACCTATCGAGTGGCATGGTTGCTCGACCACGGGCTCGACGCCCGCCAGGTGTTATTGCTGACCTTCACCAACAAGGCGTCGCGCGAGATGACCGAGCGCGTCCGCGAACTCGTGCCGCATGACACGTCCGCGCTGTGGGCCGGGACGTTCCACTCGATCGGCAGCCGGATCCTGCGCCGCCATGCCGAGGACCTCGGGTTCACCCGCTCGTATTCGATTCTGGATCGCGACGACCAGAAGTCGATGCTCCACGCGGTCATCACGGCCTGCAACTTCGACACCCAGGAACGGCGTTTTCCCAAGGCCGACGTGCTGGCGTCCCTCTTCAGCCTGGTGGAAAACACCGGGGCGACGCTGGAGGAGGTCATCGAAAACCGCTACGATTCCTTTTACGAATGGAGCGAGGAAATCGCCAAAGTCCGCGCCGGATACATCGCCAAGAAACTCGCGACCAACTCGATGGATTTCGACGATTTGCTGGTGCTCACCGTGCGCCTGTTCGACGAACGCCCGGAGGTGCTCGCGATCTACCAGAAACGGTTCCGCCACGTGCTGGTCGACGAGTATCAGGACACCAACGCCGTGCAGGGGCGGATGATCGACCTGCTGGCGGGCGAGTCCAACAGCCTGATGGTGGTGGGCGACGACGCACAATCGATCTACTCGTGGCGGGGTGCAGACATGGCGCTGATCCTGGGGTTTCCTGTGCGCTATCCGGGATCGCAGGTGTTCAGGATCGAGACCAACTACCGCAGCGTGCCGGAGATCCTCGATCTTTCCAACGCGGCGATCCGCGCCAACCTAGGCCGCTTTGAGAAGGACCTGCACGCGGCCCGCGAGTCGGCCGGCGTGCTGCCCGCGCTGGTCGCCTTGCCCGATCCGCGCAGCCAGGCGGCCTTCGTCGTCCAACGGATGCTGGAACTGCGCGACGCGGGGATGCCACTGGGCGAGATGGCGGTGCTCTATCGGGCGCACTTCCAGAGCCTGGAAATCCAGCTGGAACTCACGATGCGCGGGATTCCGTTTTCCATCACCAGCGGCCTGAGGTTTTTCGAGCAGGCTCACATCAAGGACGTGGCCGCATTCATGCGCTTCGTGGTCAACCGCCGCGACGAGGTGAGCTTCCTGCGCATGGCCGCTTTGCTGCCGGGCTGCGGGCCGGTCGCCGTCGCCAAACTCTGGAACGAATGGCTCAATACCGGCTGGTCCACCCGCGACGAATTGCCGCCCAAATGGTCGGAGATTCTGTTGAAATTCAAAGTCCCGAAAAAATCGCTCAAGCACTGGGAGCAGCTGTGCTATGTCCTCGATGAATTGACTCCCGACGGCGAATTCGCCCGCCCGTCGGCGATGATCTTCAGCATCCTCGAGGGCGTTTACGGCGATTACCTGCGGGCGGAATTCGACAACGCCGAAAGCCGCCGCGGCGACATCGAACGCCTGTCGGAGTTCGGCGGGAATTTCGACGACCTGCTGGCGTTCCTCGAGCAACTCTCGCTGATGAGCAACACCGACGGCCAGCCCGGCTCCTCTTCAATCCAAAATCGACAATCCACAATCGACAATCAGGAACAGGTCACCCTGTCCTCCATCCACCAGGCCAAGGGCCTTGAATGGCAGGCGGTCTTCCTGATCTGGCTGGTCCAGGGCCAGTTCCCTAACGGCCGCGTCCTCGAAACCGACGATCTGCGCCTGCTGGAGGAAGAGCGGCGCCTGTTCTACGTCGCCCTCACCCGCGCCAAGGACGAGTTATATCTGACTTACCCGATGACCAACCCGAAGTCCTACAGCGGCGACGTCATCTGCCGCCCGTCACAGTTCCTAGACGACTGCCCGCCGGACTTCGTCGAGGAGTGGGACGTCGGCGGCGAGCCCGACGGGTGGAGCGACGACGAGCCGTTCTAGCATGGCAGGCGCGCCACGACCGGACCGCGAGTCTCCAGACTCGCTCTCGGAAACCAGCTGGGCGCTAACCAAGATGTGAACCTACGGCCCGCCCGTTGGGGTGGTGACGATCACGGAAGGCGGCCCCATACTGTCAGTTCAGCAGAAAGATCAAGGGTCTGTCACTTTGCAAGGGTAAAGGATTGCGCTCACGCGGGGTCGGCGGGCTTGGTCCAGGCCCGCGGCACGGGCCGCAGGCCTGGCGCATGCCCGTCGAGCTGCGGCACGAGCCAGTCGAGGCCGTCGAGTTGATCCTGCAAGCGCAGTTCGGCATCCACGCCGGGCATCTCCCCGATGAGGCAAACCGGTCCGGTCCAGCCGCTGTCCCTGATCAGGCGCATCAGCCGGAGGTCTTCCTCGCCCTGGCCCAGCGGCGCATCGCGCAGGCTGTTATGTTTCAGGTCGCCATCCTTGGTCAGGCCGTGGAGCGAGATGGCCAGCAGGTAGGGTTGGATCTTGGGGAGCAGCTCCGCGAAGCGGTCGATTTCACCGTAGCCGTGATGCTGGGTATAGACCATGCCCACGTTGTTCACGCCGTCGTGCTTCAGCCGCCAGATGATTTCAAGCTGGTTCTCGGGAACGCCCATCCAGCCGCCATGATTATACAACGCCACCTGGCAGCCGAGCCTGGCGGCTTCCGCCGCAATCGGTTTCACCGCCGTGACCATGCGCTCGATGTGCGCCGACTGCGCGGCCGGAGTGCTCTCAAACGCCTGGGCCAGACGCAAGTGCTCCCCGCCTTCCAGCATGACCCACAATTGTGGATGAATGTGATTGCGTTGGATGCACTCCAGGATGGCGCGGGCCTCGGCGTTGAGCCCGCCCGGAAACCACCACGCCGTCATTGCCACGCCGTGGCGGGTCATCGCGGCCACTTCCGCGTCAAACGTGGGAATGTCTTTGGACCGCCAGTCGTAGGCCAGTTTTGTGATGCCGAGCTTTTCGAGCATCTGCGCGCGCGCTTCCGGCCCGCGCTGCTTGGCGTCAAACGGCACGATGCACCAGGCCGTCAGGTGGGTGCGAGCGAAAAGCGGGCCATCGGCGGCGCGCAGCGGCCCGGCGGCGGCGAGCACCAGGGCGGTCAGGAGAACGTTGATGAACATCAGGATGATGGGTTGGTCCCTTTGGCTCGGTGATCCTGTTTGAGCATTTCCCGGGCAAAGCGGGCTCCCAATTCAATCTGGCTTTTGGCGTCGAAATGGGTGCCGTTATCCCAAGTTTCCAATCCGGCGCTTTCCACCAGGTAGGTTTCGGGAACCGTGCTCACGACCGACTTTTGATCGGCGAAGATATTGTCGCGTTTGCCATTATTATATACTTGGCCGATCAACACGGGGAGTTGCGGCAGTCCCAGATCGGTGCGGACGCGTTGAATCAATGCGGTGAGGTTGGCTTGATAAACGCCCGCCGGCTGCCCCGCATCGCTTTCGCCTTGGTGCCAGAGAAAACCGCGAATCTCATAGGTGTCGCCATTGGCTTCCATGGTTTTTTGATTAGTGCGGACGAAGGCGATGAATCGTTCGTATAATTTTTTCGGTTGGTCGGGGTTCCAGTCATTTTTGAGGTTGGTGCCGCCCTCGGTGCACTTGATCAAGAGGAGGTGTTTTTCTGGGTGCGCCTTGGCCAGCGTGTGGCCGAAGCCGAGTTCTGGGCCGAATTGCGGGCTGGGCAGCGTGGCGGCCTTGCCAATGATGCCGGCGAAGCCCGGTTGCAAGGGTTCAAACCCTTTGCTCACGACCAGGGGACGGTTCAAGCCGCCCGTGGATAGGCTGATGACCACACTCGGTAGCGGGGTGGTATACGTGGCGAGTTCACCGGTCAACTCGGCGGTCTTGCCGCGACCGTCCATGTTGGATTGGCCGGCGAGTAAAAAGACGTCGTAGTGAACGCCCTTGGCCAAGGCGAGCGGGGCGATTAATAACAAAGCCAGAGATAGGCAGCGGGTGTTTTTTAATAGGGCTGGCATGACTGATAGGTGCGGGTTGGGTGAAGAATAAGCGGGAAAGCGGCTCTTTTTACCACGGATTTCACGGATTCATGGGGTTATTTTTCAGTTGTATCAACATTCCAGCCACCGACAGCCAGGCCTTCGACGTCGCTCACCTTCACCGTCTTGACCTCCCCGGCATCGAGCCAGAAATAGTTTTCCTCGGCGGTGAACGTATCGAGATGTCCCGGTCTGCCGATGCTGACTCCCAGGGCAGGCAGGCTGCCGGTGTTTTTCAATTCTGCGGTGCCATTTGCGACCTTCATCGTCACGGTGCTCTTGGGCAGGGTGAACAGGCAATCTTTCACTGGCTCAAAGTTCGTGAAATTGTAGTTCCGCTGGACCAGTTTACCGGCTTTTCGCACGTCCATCACCATCAACAATGGCGTCGTCATGGTCTGCGCTGCTTCCAGCTTGAATGCGCCGAGGGGCTTGACTTTAGCCACCGAGCCCGAGCCGGCATATTTCGCTTCCTTGATGAGCTTCAGGTTCGATCCATAGGCACGGACGCAGACCTCCCAGGGCGAGTCTTTGAGCGCATCCGCGTCATCGAGCAGAAAGATCGGCACCGACAACGGTTCTCCATACGAGGTGGACTTGTCAAAAATCGCGACCGCAACCAGCGGCGCAAAGCTATCCTTAATGAGATAGTGGCCAATCTTTGGCGCACCGTACCAATCGACCGTGGACCAGGAGGCCGCCGGATAATTATCGTTTATCTTATAGTATAACGCACCCGTGCATTCCGGCCATCGTGTCCGGGCGCGTTCGAGGATGACTCGGTTCCCGACGGCCTGAGCCAGTTGCGTACCGCGGATGAATTCGCCCAGGGTGTTTCCGGCGGTGAAATAGCCCGCAAGGCGTTGCAGCTTAGGAATATCGCCTTTTGTGTTAAATTTGGGGGTATGGTACGCAAAGCTGCCGTCTTTCGGGGCGGGCCACTGGTTTTTTTCATCTTCCGGCAGATAGCGCAGCACCGATTCCATGACCGGCATACTGGCGGTGCCAAACTCGCCGAAAAAAAGCGCTGTCGCTTTGTAACTCGAATACAGCGGCTGATCGCCCCACCAGCTGTCATAGCTGTGCATGCTGCCTCCCCAGGGTTCGCCGCGGTGGAACGGACGCGTGCCATCCAGCTCATTGGCAAGGCGTCCCATCATATCAATCGCCTTGCCGAAGGGTTTTTTGGTTTCGTTACCACCGCCCCACATGGCAAGCGACGGATGGTTACGCAGTCTAAGGGTGTTCAGGCGCACGGTTTCTTCGAGCGCATCATACGGTTGCTCGTCATGGCTATCCGATGCCGTCGGCCACTCTTGCATGACCAGAATTCCGTAGCGGTCGCAGAGATCATAGAAATCGTCCGTCTCCGGCATGCCGCAGCCCCAGGCGCGCAGCAGTTGGACGTGCTGCTGTTTCGCCAGGCTCAAGAATCGATCATACTTGGCACGCGAGAAATCCATGGACGAATCCATCGTGCACCAGCCGCTGCCTTTGATGAAGGTGGGACGGCCATTGACGACGAACGTCCAGTTATACTTTTCCGGGTTCGGCCCGCCCGGCTGCGGAGCCATCTTGATCGTACGAATCCCAAAGGTGCTCACTTTTGAGTCGCCCACACCGCCGCCGCCAGCTTTGAGCGAGAGCGAGAGCCGGTAGAGGTTCTGCGCGCCAAGCCCGTTCGGCCACCAGAGTTGGGCGTCGGGGATGGCGAAGCGCAAACGCAGCACGGCGCTCGTCGTGGATGATTCCACGGCCTGCTTGAACTGGAACGGCTGCCCTTGGAAATTCTCCGGCTCGATCGTGCCAGAAATCTCGCCCTTCCATCCGGTGGCCGGGCCTAGCAGCGAGACCGCCAAGTCCATCACTCCTGCCTGGGCCTCATGGGTGGCGATGAATGGGGCAGCCATTTTTACCGTCGGCGCACCTTCCAGCCAAACACTCCGCCAGATGCCCAGCGCCGGGATGTAGGAGTAATGCCAGCCCCAGACGTTGTTGAAGACGACCGTTGTCTTCCATCCTTTGTTGAGCCCGTTAACAATCGGCCCGGTCGGTGCCGGGTCGAGTTTGACGATCAGCACATTGTCATCACGCAGCAGCGCCGCGACGTCATAGATGGGGCCGCCGAACATGCCCTCGTGCTCACCCAGCTTCGTGCCGTTCAGCCAGATCGAGGAATGGATCGCCACCCCGTCAAAAACAAGGCGTCCGCCGGTGATTCCCGCGGGCCGTGTAAACGTGTGTTTGAACCACCACGTTTGAAAGCTCTTCGCGCGAGCGAGCGTGTCGTTGCGGCCGAATTTCGGGTCGGGGATTTTGCCGGAGGCCTGCAGTGCGCTATGGACGCTGCCTGGCACCGGTGCCGGAATCGCGTCGGCCCACGGCTGGGTGAGCCGGTCCGTCTCGACACCGTTTTCCGCCATTTGCCACTCGCCATCCAACCGGAGAGTGACGGGGCCGGCCTCCACCGCAGCTCGCCCCTTGACCAAGGTGATTTCTTTCGGTGCCGAGTCCATTGGGGCGGGGCCGGCGTGATAACTCGCGAAATCCACCGCATCGAGACTTTGTTCATCCATCTTGGGTGGCTCTGCCGCAGAGGCGAAAGACTGTGCGGCTAGCGTACACAGGCTGATGAGAATCATTTTTTTCATAGGAACATTGGAGTGATAGACCTTCCTCAATCTTATTTCGCTAAGTGTCTGTGATGTTGGTTTCGTAAGATTGTTGAACTCGCTACAGGATACGCCCGAACAGGCTTATACTTGCAAGAACGTATGGATGCTAGCCCGCTTTCCGAAGGAAAGGATAGAACACGCGCGTCAAGGTTTGGAATAAACGCGACACCGGTCAATGATGGGTTGCAAGGCAGGGAATCAGGAGTTGCGAGCATCAGGCAACGCAAGACACCGCGCGGCAGCGCTTACCCTCCTACTCCTCCTGCGGATTCCGATAACTGGCGCGGTACTGTCCCGGCGTCATATCTGTCTGCCGATGGAACTCGCGCGTGAAATGGCTCTGGTCACAGAACCCGTGTTCCGAAGCGATTTTGGCTAGCGGCTGGTTGGTATGCACCAGCGCATGGCAGGCCATACGCACCCTGAACTGTTTCAAATATTTTAACGGAGATGAATGAAAGTTCTGTTGGAACTGCCTTTCTAGCGCACGGATCGAAAGGTGGGCAACGGCTGCAATTGCCTTCACCGTGAGAGGCTCCGCATAGTGTTCCCGGACCAAGAAAATCGCACGCCCGAGTGCGATTGTCGGCCAGCTCTGATCGTTCTGTTCTCCGTTGAGCGGACAGGTCAAACCAACCGTGCCCCTCACGCGTCCCTTCGCGTCTCGCAACGCGATCTTGTTGGTCCGGCACCAGCAGGTGGTGTGGTCAAAGCGGCCGACTGTCTCGATGCGGTTGACAACCGGTTCGCCGTTCATGACCAGTTCGTCATCCTGGCGGAACTGGTCGGCGAGGTGTCGCGGTGACAGGTCGTAATCTGTTTTACCGACAACCTGATCCTGCGTCTCGAGCGAATAGTTGAGCAGAAAGCCGCGGTTGACCCGGCAGTAGCGGCCCTCGCTGTCTTTGATCCAGAATTGGACCCCTTCGAGGAAGTCGTACAGATGGCACACAGCCAGTGCGATGGCATCCAGGGTAAGTCCCTGGGGGAAACCAGGGGGCGTCATTTGACGTTGGAACTGTGATTTTTTCGTGCCTGTGCGTTTTCTGATCATGCATGTTTCGCTATTGAACCGATGTGCCCGATAGCATCATCAGCGGCCAGAGATGCGGTTTGTAGTCGCAATGGCTGCCGGGCTCGGTGGCGGTGTCGAGGCCCTTCTCGACGACCTTGCCGTCCTGGCGGTCCATGTCGTGGAGGTAGAGGGCGAAGCCCGCCACGAAGCCCTGGCGCAGCACGATCGGGTCGAGGTGTTTCTGTGCGAACACGAGGGTGTAGGCATAGCCTTTGGCCGTGCGCTGGAAATCGCATGGGATCCCCTTGGCTGCCTGATCCTTGGTCGGCATGTTGGCACCGCCGGCTAACTGCCAGTTCACCTCGCGGTAGCGGTTGACCATCCCCGGGCCGGATTGGTCGTTTTTGCCGATCGAGAAGTCGTAGCGGTAATCGTCGTTGTCATAGGTCTTTGCGATGTTGGACCTGCCGTTGGCACCACAATCGAAATAGACCTCCAGGGAGCCGTCATGCTCCCAGAGGAGGCGTTCGGAGCCGCCCTTTTTCCAGGCCTCGGGGAACGTCAGGAATTGGTCGTCCTCGGCCGCGACATGCAGATAGAGGGCGTCCTTGTCCCAGGCGACTTGATAACTCGCCGTTAGGTCGCCTGGGTAGCCCGCCTTGACGGCCTTGCCGCCGACGTGGCGGTTGAGCATGGGGATCGCGGGGATCTTGGCCCAATCCGGCATGCCGTCGCATTTCGGGACGAAGAAATAGTCCATTTGCCACTGGCTCTCAAAGAGAGATCCTTTAGCAGGCTGGATCGTGAAGTCGTTGTTCCAGCGGAACATCTTTCCTAACTCGCAGCCCTGGTTGGCACCGGGAATGGGGATCTGCTTCTCCGCGGCGGGGGCGATGGCATATCCGATCCTCGTTTTCCCGATGGTGAGCGTCCCCGCCTGTTCTTTGCTGGTTAGGTTCTTCACTGTGGCGACGACCTCGCCGTCTGATGTTGGCGACATCGAGACCGCCAAGGAGGAGCCCGCATCGTCGGTGGTGGCGGATTGCAGGGCTTTGGCCAGGCTGGCGACGTCTTTCGCCTTGATGAAGAGCGGGGCCGGGGTCAGCGGGACATGAGTGACGCCGTCCTCCGCAGGCCCGAGTGAGCGCCGGGCTCCCATCAGGTCGTAAACCTCCACCTTTTGCCCGAAGGTGACATCGAGCGTCGGGCCGGTCTTGAGACCATTCTCAACATCGTTGTTGATGCACCAGACCGGAGCGATCGCCGTCCCGTCTTTCAGTTCGAAGACATAGCTGCGGATGCCGCGCGCCGGGCGGGCGTCGGCGTAATATTTGACCCACGGCATCAAGTGGCCGATGGTGTTAGCCGCCTTGCACATCAGGATCGGCGTCAGGTTCAGGTCGATTTGCGGGCTGACCCAGAGGTTGGTGGACTGAACTTTGGGCCAGTATTTCAGGCAGATGATCCAGACCCGGGCGGCGCTGGCTGCCTGGATGAACTCGCGGTTGCCCAGGGCGTAGGTCGGCGAGCCGGCCTTGCGGTAGCTGTCGGCCCAGTCGCCCGCTCCCCATTCCGGGATCTTGACCCACGGGGCGTTGAACATCTCGGTGAAGAAGATCGGGGTGGAGTCCGGGTAGCCGTTGCGCTTCATCTGGTCGATCAGGCGCGCGGTCTCCTCGTCGAGGTCGTTGGCGCTCAGGGTGCCTTTGTCGATGTCCCAGTAGGGGTGCACCGACACTGCGTCATACTTGAAGCCGGCCTTGTTAGCGGCTTTCAGGTAGCCTTCCATGGCCTCGAAGCCGCGGAGCAGCGAGTAGCCGCTGGTGCCGTTGGTCGGCGTGACGATGGCGTTGGGGTTGGCGCGCTTGACGCCCTTGTAGAAGGCGTGCTGCGCCTTGCAGTATTCGTCGAAGCTGCCCTTGCTGGAAAGTCCGATACCCTCTTCCTCATTGTGGAGGGCGAAGGAGAATGCGGCTTTCGGGTTCTGCGCCTTGACGAAGTCATAGGCGTCCTCCTCGATGACCTTCTCCATTTCCGGGGTCACTTCCTTCCAATGGGCGAGGTCTTTCATGAATGCGGCTTTTGGGGAGGCATTGTAATAGTAGAGAAAACTGGTGACTCCGTATTTCAGCCGCAAGTCCTCGTTGGCACCGCTCTTGCCCCAACTCGACGAGCCAAAGCCCCACTCCATCATCCGCCGGGCGAACGCCTCGCTGCGCGAGATATTGCCGTAGGCCATATGGGTTCCGACGACGCGGCGCGTCTCGTGGGTGTTGGCGAGAGGCACCATCACGGTCAACCTTGAGTATTGGACATAGGGTTTGAAGCCGGGGATGGTGAAGTCGGCACGGACCACGAAAATCCCCTCGTCGAGCCGTTGCGCATCGAGCGGCAGTTCTAACTTCTGCTCGCCGTCCGGCCCGATCTTCACCGCGAAGGACCCGGTGTAAACCGTCTCGCGGTAGGCATTGCGGATGCTGACAGCCAGCTTGCCCTGCGTCCCCGGGGCGCCGCTGAGGAGGTAGCCCGCACCAAGCGGAGTCCCCTTGGCAACCTGGCAGTCCGGATCGGAGGACACGAAGTTCCCCTCGACCGGAGAGCAGACGAAGTCCGTCGCCTTGTCGCCCTCCTCAAGCTGGATGCCGTCGATGAGGATGTCGGTGCCACAACTGCCCATCTGCAGATGAAGACCGGCACCGTCCGCCACGAAGGTCCGGGTGAAGCGCGTCCAGTCGTTGCCGACCTGGAACTGCGCCTCCGGCTTGAAGTGGTCGCCGAAGAAGTTCCCATACTGCTGGGGGCTGGTGAACTTCCCGCCGTTAGAGACGCTGGAGAACCCCACCGAGAACTTGACCGGCGCCTTGGCGTCGGGTGCCTTGGCGTAGAGGCTGAGGGTGTAAGTGGTGCCGCTCTTGAGCGCTAGCGGGAAGGATTTCATCGGCACCGTGCCCGGCTGGATCGTCCGCAGGATCAGCGCATGTTTCCCGAATTTGCCACCCGCGACTATATCATATTTCATCTCCGACTGGTCGGGTTTGAACTCGGCGGCGCCGCCGTCCGTCCAGAACCAGTAGCGCAGCCCCTGCTCGAAGCTGGGGTTGGGCATGAGGTTGCGCGTCGGGAAGTCCGGCACGTGCAAGGCGTCGAGTTTCCAGAAATCCATGCCGTTGGTCGGCGGGGGTGGCGTGATCTTGGCAACCTCGCTCTTGCCCAGATCCACGGTCACCTTGTCTCTAGCAACGCGCGTCGCGTCCATCCGGAACAGCGACCCCTCCACCGAGCCGCCGCGCCCGCCGAGCGAGACTTTCACCGCGGCTGCGGCGGTGCCTTCCGGCCACAGTTCGAAATCCCCGGACACTGGCACCTGCTTCAAATCCGGATGCACCTTCTCACATTCCCGGAACGTCTCGGAGAATTTCTTTCCCCCGTAAAACGCCGTCCCGTTCTTGACGGCCATCCACAGCTGCACTCCGCTGAATGCCTTGCCAAACGCCTTCATCTGCTCCTGTGTGATCCCGAGATCCCAGGCAACCTCGATGTTGCCCTCCGGGTTCGCCGTCACGGCATAGCAGAAATTGGCGGTCTTGCCGTCCGGCAGCAGGTAGGGCTTCTGAAACGATATCCGTTTTTGTGGCTTGTCGATGGTCAGTTTTCCCTTGTTGCCATCGAGGTCCTTGAACGGGTAGCCGAAGCCGCCGTTAGGTCCGCCGAACGCCCCCCACCACGTGAACGAGATCAGCTCCTTGCCGTTGACGTTGACAAACACGCTCTGGTCGGCCGTCGGGCGCTTGGCCTCCCCGACAACCCGCACCGCCACCTGCTTGTTGCCCGCGACAAACTCCGCATATTCGCAGACCTGCGGCGGCTGCTGGTATGCCTGATAGGTGAACTCCCCCGTCGTCAACACCGGCGCGAGCCGCTCCATCTTGCCAGCCTCGTAAAGCGCCGGCGGGTTCGGCGCAAGCGGCGGAGATCCTTGTTCTGACGGTTTTTGCCCGGCCTGGCAGGCGACTGTCATGGCCGCCGCCGCGCACAGGCAGCGGGCGGGGAAATGCATGGTTCTGGGAAGTGGTTTCATGGTCGTTATTTTTCGCTGTCTTTCTTAGCGCCATTCAGGACCGGTGCCATTTCAGCGCCGTCCGTTGGCGGGATGTCTTTGAGTGCCTCGCGAACGGCGCGCAGTTGCTCCAACTGGTTTTCCTGGATTTCCAGGCAAGGTCCCACAGTGGTTCCATCGACGGTCCTATACATTCCGACGTCGAAGGTGATCACGCCGCCGCCTTTGACCACCGCGGCGGCATAGTTGGCTAGATCGACGGTTTTCTTGGGCGTGTCCGAAGCCGCCCAATAATGGCCGATGAACTGGAACGTGTGCCACTGGATCTTGAAATCGGGATCCCACCGGCCAAAGTATGGCTTGACCTGTTGTTGCTGCCGGTTCCAATCGTATTGGCAATGGCCGTGGACAAAATCGGAGATCTCATAATGCCCACTCGCCACCAGCGCGTCAGGGTTGCCACGCTTGAGTGCCTGGTGCAACCGGACGCGGTAATCCTTGATCCCAAAATCATCCCGCAAGCCATCGACCCACCAACCCTTGCAGCAGCTTCCATAATGGTCGCTGTACCACTCGATCACCTTGAGCCAGTTCTCGCGCGCGTCGGTCCCTTTGAAACTGGCAGGCGTTGGCAACTTGTGTTGGTTGTCCGCGGCGATGTAGAGCATCATGGGGATGTTGCGCTTGGCCAGCGCCTTGTAGAGATCCATCGGCAAGTCGCGCCGCGAGTTGAACTGTCCGGGTTGGAGCTGCCACAACTTGTCCAGCACGGGATTGGGCGCGCAGGCATAGCGGTGGTTCTGGCCCAGCGTGATGATCACATAGCCGGCGCCCAGCTCCTGGGCTTGGTCGGCGACCTTGTCCACATCCACGGCGTCCACCCACGCGTTCCACTTCTCGGACGTCCACTGGAAGCCGACGCTCGGAAAGTTATTCAGGCCTTCGCCGAACGCCAGAAAGTGGAAAAACAACCCAAACTTGGCGTCGTGGAACCATTCCACCCGCTTCTCATAGGCATGGCGCTGCTCAGGCGTCCAAGCCTGCTTGGGAAGCGTCCGGGAATCCGTCGGTTTCCCGCAACTCCATGGGAACCATTGTCGGGTCATGGCCGGCGTGACGCCCGCGGGCGGATTGAGCGTGGGATAAGCAACGGGCTCGGCACTGATCCGGGTAAGGGCTATCAGGGTGATGACGGAAATGCGAAGGCACAGCTGGGTTGGCATGAACTACTAGGTAAGTGAGCGTTGTGAGATCCGTGGGATTACGGGATATTGCCCGTCTTCCGGTCTCTACGGTGGACGTGGCAGCGAACTTTCAGCAATGCTGGGCAAATGGGGTCAGTGCAGAATGGCGCTAACTTTAGGCTGCTTTGGGACGGAAGAGTCCGCCTGAAGGCGGGACTACCTACGCTGGAATCAGCGTTCATGGGGAGGTATGTAGTACCGCCTTCAGGCGGAATCTTCTGTCCTCCATGCTTCCCCAAAACCGTTAAGTTAGCGCCATTCTGCACTGATCCCCTTTCCCCAGCATTTTCGTGAAAACAGGTCGGGGATAATCGAGACGCAGCGCAAGTTGCGTGACGCCAGCATTTTTTTCATGTGAGACACGGTTTCACGGGTGATGTCCCAGGTGGCGACAAGCTCGATGCCGCTCACCCCTTCAATCGACGCTGCCTGATCGAGCAGTTCGTCGCGCCCGGGAACCTCCTTATATCCGCTGGAAAGAAACCGATCGCACGTGTTGCCGAGGTTGCCCAGAATGACTGCGTATTTTTGTTTGGTGGTCATATTATTTTTATGGGTTGTCTTTTATATCAATTCTTTTGGGTCTCCACCGCGCCGATTCCGGCGACGGCCACATAGTCCACGTCGTCGAGGACATGCTTGGCGATGAAGCGCAGGTAGCGCGCGGTCATCGGCGCGTCCAGCTTGACGAGGCGCATGCCGGGATCCGCCTTGAGTCCCTCGAAACGGCCGGCGGCGGCGGGGTGCCAGTTGTTGCCGTCCTGGCTGAGTTGGAACTCATATTGGTCGGGAGTGCCATCCGTGCCCCTGGGCATGAAGGTGAACGCGGAGATTTCGCGCATGCGACCCATGTCCAGCACGACTTCCTGCGGCGCGGCGCTCTTGGTTTTGTCGGTGTGGTAGGTGTGCCAATAGGTTGACGGGTCGTCGTTGAGCAAATGTTCGGAGCCTGCGCATCCGCCGTTTTTGAACGGGCTGTCCATGCTCACTCTGACCACTTTCCACTCGCTGCGGTCGCATCCGAAAGTGACCCCGGATGTTGCGAGGCTTCTGATGTCACCGCAGTTGCTTTCGCTGATAAAGGCGCGGGCCTTGACCGTTCCGCCGTTCTTGAGTGGGAAGGGTTTGCCATACAAGGGTGCCGAGCTGTCGGGCTCCGCGCCGTTGGCGGTGTATCTAACTGACATCTCCGGGTTGGAGCATTTGATGTGCACCCTGCCGGCTTGGTCCCTGGAAATGTCCAGGCGGCTCCTTTGCGCCAGGTCCATCGGAACGTTGAAGAGCTTCTCGTCGGCAAACCAGGCGCTGAAATCCTTGATTTTAGGCGTGTCGGCGGATTCCTCAATGGTCAGCCGCAGTTCAGAAGCCTTGACCGCGGCGATACGCTCAAGGCGTTTGTGGCCGATGCAGGTTCCGCCGGCGATTTTGCTCCATTGGCCGTCGCGCAGGGCGTCGACCTGGTATTTTCTGACCCTCTCGCCGAACGTGATATCCTCCATGATCGAAATCACATTGACCGACTTGCCGTGGGGGATTTTGACCGTGAGTGTTTTACTTTCGCCATGGGCGGAGGCGATGCGGTTGGAGAAGATCTTGTTGATCTGCTTGCCGAACTCGGCAAAGCGTTTGCAGTCGGACTCCGGAACCAGCCCCCGCGGATCGATGACCATGCCCAGCAGCAGATTGGTGTTGCGGGCCACGCTGGTGAAATAGCATTCCGTCAGGTGGTCCAGGGAATAGAGGAACCGGTCGTCGCCCTGGCGCCAGAACCAGCCACCCTGGAACGCCTTGATCTGGTCGCGGCAGGGCATGTCCGCCTCGCCGGGCGCCCACAGCTTGCCATCGGGAGTGCCGCCCCTTCCGACGAGCTCCACCGTGCCGTCCGTATCTACCAGGTCGCGCGTGGTGCTCCAGAACGGATCGGCCGCGTCGCCGCGTTCGTTGCCGGTGTGGCGCAGCAGGTTGGGCCAGCCGTGCGGGCCGCCTAACACCACGGCATCCGGCTGGAGTCTGCTCATGATCGGCACGATATCCGGTCCGCCCTGATCTGCGGGGAGCACCCCGCCGTCGAACCAGAGCTCGAACAGCTTGCCGTAGTTGCCCCACAGCTCGCTCAACTGGGTTTCAACCACCCGCTTGTATCTCTCCTGCTCGGCAGGCGTGCCCCAAATGACGCCTTTCTCGCCGGTCTGCATTTCAAGCGAGGCATTGAATTTTTTCAGGAACTCCGGATCTTGTGCAACCACCTTGCCCGGATTGTTAGCCCGCAGATAGGCATTGCACGAGGCGCTGGCGTAGATGCCGGGCTTGAGCCCGTACTTCGCGCACGACTTGATGAAATCGGCCACGATGTCGCCTTTGCCGCCACGCCACGGGCTGGAGGCCACCGAATAGGAATGGGCCTTGGTCGGCCACAGCGAGAAGCCGCTGCAGTGCTTGGCCACCAGCACCGCGTATTTCGCCCCTGCGGATTTGGCCGCGGCAATCCACTGATCGGTGTCCAGCTCCTTGGGATTGAAAACTTTAGGGTCAGGAGTATAGCCCCATTGCTTGCGGAACGAGTAATCCGGCTCAAACACCTGCATGTCCAAGTGGATGATCACCCCGATCTCCGCGTCCGCCCACGCCGCCTGCGACGGCGTCGGCAGCGCCAATGCCGGCTTGGGCTCCTGAGCTTGCGCGTGGATAGATACGGCAAGCGCCAGACAAAGGCTTAGGGTCAGGCCCATGGTGTTGTGCCGGGCGCAGAATGGCAACACATGCAGTCGTTGGGTGGGCGGGTGGCTGGACATCCGCCACGCTACGGTCCGTCAAACGATCCTTTGTCAATGGCTTGAGAGTTTTTTGGGGTCGGGCAAGGATGGAGCCACCTCCAGACTCATGCGGGGCAGCTAGCGGCCGTCGAAGACCGATAAGTCCCACTCGTCTTTCCATTCCACCTGCATCGACTTGGTTTGAAGATCCAAGTGGATCGGCAGCAAGACGTGGGACGCCTTGCGCAGATCCGGGATGTCGTAAACCGACGAGGCATGGAAAACGTCGCCCATGAAAATGAAGGCGTTCGGTTTGCCTGCCACCGGCAGGACAAACGTCGTCTGAGAGTTGAACGTGGTTGATGCCTTCGGACCCTTGGCGAAGGTGCCGCGAGGGGTCCAGGGGCCCTCCAGTGAGGTGGCGGTGCAATAATGGTTGGCGTTGGGCGCCCAGCCGCTCAGGTCAGAAGTCACCAGAAAATAGGTTCCCTCGGCCTTAAACAGGGCAGGAGCCTCGCCTGCGGCTCCCTCCATTTTCCTTACTTGGGTGACCGCAAGATAATCTGCGCTCAATTCATAGAGGCAAACATCGTGGTGAGCGGTTAAGAGATAGGCTTTCCCATCGTCATCCTTGTAGAGCGTCATGTCCCAGCCACGGATGCGGGTCGGCGCGTCGCTTTTCGCGCCGGAATAGGCCCGATCCCAAAGCCCGGATTGATTGGGAGTGCATTTCCAGCCCAGCTTGCCTTGAAGCTTGAACGGCCCCGTGGGGGAATCACTGACGGCGACCACCACATCGTTGAAGAAATCAAAATCGGGAGTCGTCAGGGCGGCCATCAGGATATACTTGTGCGTGACATCGTTCCTGATGATTTTGGGGCGGATCAAGTTATTAAGAGGTTGGAGAAGGCTGTCGGGCTTAAAACTGACGTCGGCCAAAACCGTGCTGGCGTATTCCCAATGGATCAGGTCTTTCGATTGATAGATCGTGATGCCCCGGTTAAAGAGCCACGTATAATTCACGCCAGGAACGGTCTTGCGGGGGATGGTGGGGCCATCAAAGTTGGTCCCATACCAGTAATAGACGCCTTGGTCGAGCAGGACTCCCCCCATATGGGATTCGATGGGCTTGCCCTTCGTATCATTCCAAGTTTGTCCGGGCTTGATCGCAGAGTCTGGACGCGGTGTTTGTGCTGAAATCGGCATTGCGGTTGTCAGCAGGACTGCTGCGATTGCCCGAAGCCTATGGGTCTGTGCTGTTGTGTTGTGGTACAGCGCCTGTTTCCATTCCAGTTTTTCATCGGTAAGAATCCACGCCAATCTGCGGATCGATCTTTTTCCTGCCAAGTAAGGGCGGGCGGCCAGGCCGGCCAGGGAAAGGGCGAGTTTGTAGGTTCTGAGGATGGGCGCTTTCATAACAAGTTTCATGTGGTTGATTTTACCGTTGATCATTTCCCCGCCTGGGAAAAGAGATCGATGGGGTCGATCCATTCGGCCTCAGGGTCAGCCGAGATCCGCGCGTAGATATGCTCCAACTTGTCCCAAAGGTCCTTGTCATCTCCCAACTCACTGGAGTGACCCCAGAAATAGAAAACGCCCCCGCTTTTTTTAGCGGCCTCATAGCGCTCCCAGAACTGTTTGCTATCATATTTACAGCTGGTGGGCAGCGCCATCGGAATATCCAATGGGAGCGGTGCGTCCACCGATTTGGTGGTCCGGGCATAGAGATACCCCGCATCCTGCACCGCTTGCATGACGGTTTGGTTATAACGCCCGCCAGGATAAACAAAGCCAACCTTCTCCTGTCCGAAGTTTTCCTTGATCAGGGCCATGGTCTCCATCAGGACGCGCCGGCGGGGCTCGACGGCTTCGGGGGTTTCGTCTTTGGAAAAGTCGCAGTGCGCGGCCACCTTGAAACCCTTGTAGATCGCTTTCATCTCATCCGTCCTCAGGTATTCCAAATTGAACCCGTCCTGGGTTCCTTTAGGCATAAAAGAAAATGCAGTTCCCTTGTCCTGGTTGAGTTTCTTCATGACGCCATGCCCCCGTTCCTTAAGCGGGATGATGTTGAATGTCGCTTTTGCCTTATACTTTTTCAGCAGCACGATCAGCGGAAGGTCATTGGTCGAACTGTCATCCCAGTCTTGCATCACCATTAATTTGCGCGGAGTCGGGGCCTGGCCGATAGTTGTCAGGTTTGCGGTCGCGGTGGTTGCCACGCTTGCGGTCAGGATTCTATGGGTCTGCGCCTCCACGGTTTTGCCGTTGTGGTCTGCGGGAGCTTCAAGCTTGAGCGCGTCGTTGACCGGCATTTCCGGCATCGCCCCCGCGAAGGGATGGCCATTCGCGCCCGCGGATTTGCGTCCTTCAATGGCCCGGTTCTCATGTTGCTGGCTTTGCACGAATTCCAGCTTGAAAGCGTGCGGTTGGGGCCGGGCGGCGGTGCGGATTTTGTCGGCGATCTCGCCGAGCATGGCAATGTTGGCCGCCTCGCAGGGCTTTGTTTTCAGGTAGCGCGCGTAGTAGTCCGCTTTGTATCGTTCCTTGGGGGCATCCTTGAATTGCTCGGCGAGGCGCGCCATGTCGGTTTCCACCCGCGCTCGGACCGATTCCAAGGCGATCGGGTGTGGCACGTCGCCCAGCCTCCAGAACTCGAAGTTGGCTGTTACGCGCACTTCCTGCACTTGCTTGTACCAAGTTTTCACCAGTTCCAGCACTCCGGCGGCCTGCCGTGCCTGGGGGGTGTTATTCTCCAAGGCGAGGTTGACGCCCGTGGCGAGTGTTTCATGATTGAAGCGCCGCACCGCTTCGCCATCGATGGATAGCTGGTATTCGCCTGGAGCGAGCCCGCTGACCTTGAGCATTTCGCGGTTGAACTCGTCGTTGAACGGCACCCAGGCGAGCGCCGGTTCCTGCTCCTTGTCCACGGGATAGGGGAGCGCTTTTTCGCTCAACGTGAAAGTCACCCCATGATGGTCGACCGTTAGATTCGCGACGGTGGCGTTGTCGGATTCGAGGACTCTGGCGCCGGTCGCGTCCAGCGAGACGCTGGAGACGACCGCGGGGGCTTGCTGCCCTTTGAGGAAGAGATACGCCAGCACAAAATGGCCGAGCGGATTGGGATGGATCCGGTCGGGCTTGATCAGACTCGCGGCGGGATCCTGGTCCTGGATTTTGGCATTGAGCGCCCCCATCGAGTCATGGAAATCAATTACGGCACAGCCGGTTTGCACGGCCAGATTTCGCATGAACGTGGCGCATTCCCCGAGCGCGCCATTGACGCCGGTAAGAACCGCGCTCTGCGGGTTTTGGGCGGTTTCATCGTAAATCGACGGAGTGATCAGGATGACCCTGGCGCCGTCGGCCTGGATCCTCTTCACCATTTCGGTCATATTCTTGCGGTAGTTCTCAAGGGCGTAGGTGCGCTGGTCGCGCAGTTGATTGGTCAGCGGCATGTCACCGTAAATCTCGCGCCTCACGTCGTTCATTCCTAACATGATGGAGGCGACCGTCGATTTGTGCGGCTGGATGTCCCAGTCGTATCGTTTCAGGGTGCCGTGGGCGTCGTCGCCGGAGTTGCCGGCGTTGAAGAAATCGATCTTCCGATCAGGAAAACGCGTCGCGTAGTAAAGATAGACCCAGGCGTAATAGGTTCCCCCGTGGGTGATGCTGTCGCCCACCGCGGTCCAACGGTCGTTATTTTGGAACAAGGTGCCCTGTGGCGCGGCGGGCGCGGCGTTTGCCATGGATCCGCCCCAAGTGGCGGCGGCTAGAATCACGGCCAGGGCCGACCGGAGTTTGTTGGAGCAAACCAAGGGCCTGTCCCTTAGTGCGCGCAGTCTTTGGGATTGGCTGGACATGCGTCACGCTACGGTCGGTTTAACGATCCTTTGTCAACGGCTCGCGCAATTTCCGGGTGCGGACAAGGATGGAGCCACCTCCAGACTCATGCGGGGCAGATCGGATTGCTTCAGAGTCCGCCTGAAGGCGGGACTACTTACGCTGGAAGTGACGCTCTCGGGGAGGTATGTAGTACCGCCTTCAGGCAGGGTGAGCAAAGCCAACCATCTCCTGTCCGAAGTTTTCCTTGATCTGAGCCATGGCGCGCTGGCAGAGGGGGGCAGCTTGCCCGCTTTATAGGAGTCCAGATGCTTTGGGGCCATCGTGTAGAAGATCACGAGGTCGGTTTTCGGATTCTTCATCCACGTTTTGTGGACCATCTTTTCCATCGACTCAGAGCGGTCGCCGTCGCCGTCGTTGACGCAGAACTCGATCAGGACGAGGTCGGGGTTCTGCGCGAGCACGTGTCGCGGTCGTAGCGGGCCGCGCCAAAGTCTGACCCGGTGCCGGAGATCCCCTTGTTGAGGACGTTGATTTTGGCGTTAGGGTAGCGGTTAGCGGAACTCGACCTCGTTGCCGGCCCGGGTGAGCAGGCAGACTTCCTCCATGTCCTGAATTCCCAGCAGGATGCCGCCGGCGGGTTTGTCGCCGGTGCCGTCCCAACCGCGGATCACCACCGGCGATTTCGCGAGCTGGATGACCTTGGCTGCGGCCCGGTAGTCCTTGGATTGAGGTTGGACCCGCTTGCCGTCGAGCTCGGCGGCTTTCGAGCTGATCAGGGTTTTGGGGAGCAGGTGGGTCACAGCCGGGCCCAGGTGGAGGACCGGGTATTCGCGCAGGAAGTGCCCGCCGTCCCACAGCGAGAGCACCTGGCGGCGCGGTTCGACCAGCAGGTGGAAATCCAAGGGCAACACCACCAACTCCTCGCCCGGTTGGATATTCTTGAGTTCCATCATCGAGTTGAGGCACATGATGCAATCGATGGTCGTCTTATGCTGGGCGGCGATGCCCACGAACGAATCGCCGCGCTTGACGACATGGATTTTTTTACCTGCCATGTGGGAGGCGGACAGGATCTCGTCGAGGTTCATCTCGCCGACGATCCGGCGGGCGACGGGTGCGGACGACGATGACGGGAAGATGTTGACGATGGTGGTGAGCTTCTCGCGGGCCTCCGCCAGCTTGCCCACGGCTAACAACTCGTGCGCCTTCTGAAACGCCTTTTCACCGGGGTCGATGTCGGGCATGTCGGCGGCATCGAGAATTCTGGCCACCTCGGCGTCGCTCTGACCGGCGGCGACGGGCACGGGAGTGGGGATGATTTTGGCGAAGATACCGCCCAGCGGGGCGACCCGGACGTGATAGACGAGCATCCCGGTGAAGGCCATGACGGCCATCACGGCCAGCGCCGCGAGCAGTTTGCAAAACGTCCAGAATCTCATGCGCCGCAACAAAAAAAGTTCTAGATCATGCCGCGCCGTTTGAAATCAAACGCGTTGATCTCATGGGAGCGCAGGATCATCTCGAAGGAAAACTTGAGGATCGAGATCTCCCAGGCGTCGTCCACCCCCTCGATCACGGCGCGCGCCGGGTTGCCGGTGCGGCGGATGTCCTCCAACACCCGCGCCCGCACCGCCTCCAGCGTGTCGTGGATAATTTCCTCGTGGACTTCGCCGCGGCGGAATTGGAACCCGTATTGCAAAAACGCCAGATCCTTGCCCTCGGCACGAAATTTCGCCAGCATCTTGTCAAAACGGGCGCGGGCCGATGGGTTGAAGCCCTCGAGTTCGATCTCGCGGTAGGATTCCGGCCGCAGGATGCGGGGCCGCATGGCTTCCACCTCGCCGGTGCGGATGCGCACCTCGCCCGCGCGGTCCATCAGTTCGCTGATCAACTGGAACTCAAAGCGCGTTTCACCAAAGGTCTCGATCCGGCGGTCCGGCTCGTGCAGAACCCGGGTGGTTTCAAGCGCGTAGTGGATGTCGTCTTGCGAGTGCATGGGCATGGGCAGTCTCACCCGGATCGGCGGCAATGCAACCAAAGGAAAAGGGCGGACCCGCTTAGGAGTCCGCCCTTCTCAAAAGCGTACGCCTAGCCGATTAGGCCTGCTGACTGGTGATGTAGTCGACCACGTTGCCGACGGACTGGAGTTTTTCGGCTTCTTCGTCCGGCACTTCGATGTCGAATTCTTCTTCAAAGGCCATCACGAGTTCGACCGTGTCGAGCGAGTCGGCTCCGAGGTCTTCGACGAATTTGGCTTCGAGGGTCACTTGATCGGCGTTGACGCCAAGTTGTTCAACGATGATATCCTTTACACGGGCTTCGATACTTTTATCTGACATAAGTTGCAGTGGTTGGTGGTTGGCGTTGGTGGTGCTTATCGCTACCCGCACCGACTTTGCAACCCCGAAAACAAAACGGAAGAGCAAAAACCGCAACGGGCAACTTTTCTGTCAGGAGGACTTGGGGTCGCCCTCCGTGGAAATGACCGCCTCCCGCAAAGGGGCGTATTCAATGAGTTCCCCGGAAAACCGCGACCGGATCAGCCGCATCAGGCGCTCGGCCGGCTCGTCGTTTTCCGGCTTGAAGCCACCGTAAGTCAGCCCGTCAATGCGGATGCGTCCCTTGCCGGAGGCTCCGTCGAAATCCAAAAACGCCAGACCCTTGGTCTCCCACTTGCGCAAATCGAGCGTTTTGAGGTCGGAGTACGGGACGCGACGGCCCTGCGGGGTGATGATGGCCGAGTCATCGGCGGCCAGCGACCGGCCCAGGGTGCGCACCAGCACCAACGAGGCGCCCGCCGCGAGCAGCAGGCAGATTCCGCACACGACCCACTGTTCCTTGATTTTACGGGCGTCGTAGGGTTCCTCGGGGGGCACCGCGTTGATCGAGCGTTCCTTGGTGAACTCGCGCCACAGCAGCGTCCATTGCAGCGGCTTCATCCGCTGGTAGTCGTGGAGGATGGCCGGCCACGGCATCGGCACCACCAGCGCGGCGGGCAGCAGGGCCCGGTCGGACGGCAACTTCACCTCCTGCTGGCGCGCATACTTTTGCCAGGCCTCCGGGGTCAGCCGGCCGTCGGCGTTGAGCCGGGAAAAGTCGTCGTTGGCCTGCTGGAACGCCCGATACAGGTAGAAAACCTCGTTCTTTTTCCGGTAGCCGGTGGATCCGTCCAGATAGAACAGGACCGCGAACACGCCGAACATCACCAGCATCACCATGGCCCGGAACAGAAACCACCGGGTCGGCTTGCACACTATGGATTGCGGGTCGTGCATGGTCGTCCAACAGTCAAGCCCGCCCTCGCCCTATTGGCAAGCGAAACAAAATCGGCGAATTTCTTTGCATTCCGGCTTGTCGTAAGTCCGCACCTTGGTTACTGCAACGTCCGTTATGCCAATCGCAACCCCCGCGCAGTATCGCGCCATGTTGGACGCCGCCCAAAAAGGCGGCTACGCCTACCCCGCCGTCAACGTCACCTCGATCATCACCATCAACGGAGCGCTCCGCGCCTTCGCTGAGGCGAAATCCGACGGAATCATCCAAGTCTCCACCGGTGGTGGCAAGTTCGCCTCCGGTTCGGCCGTCGGCGACGAAGCCTTCGGTGCGATCGTCCTCGCCGAGGCCGCCCATCTCCTCGCGGAGAAATACAACGTGCTGGTAGCGCTGCACACCGACCACTGCCAACCCAACAAGGTCGACTCGTTCCTCCGTCCGCTGCTGGCCGCTTCCAAGAAGCGCATCGCGGAAGGCAAGGGCCCGTTGTTCCAGAGCCACATGCTCGACGCCTCCGAACTCCCGCTGGAAGCCAACCTCGAGCTCTCCAAGGGCCTGCTCAAAGAGTGCGCCGAACTCGACATCATCCTGGAAGTCGAAGCCGGCGTGGTCGGCGGTGAAGAAGACGGTCACGACACCTCCGGCGTCGCCGCGGAAAAACTCTACACCACCCCCGAGGACATGCTCGCCGTCTATGAGGCTCTGCAACCCATCGGCCGCTTCCTGTTTGCCGCCACCTTCGGCAACGTCCACGGCGCCTACAAGCCCGGCGCGGTGAAACTGCTGCCAACCATCCTGCGCGACGGCCAAAAAGTCGTCACCGACAAGCACGGCCCGGGTGCCGAGATGGACTTGGTGTTCCACGGCGGTTCCGGCTCCGAGCTGTCCGACATCCGCGAAACCCTCGACTACGGCGTGGTCAAGATGAACATCGACACCGACACCCAATACGCGTTCACCCGCCCGATCGTCACCCACATCTGCCAGAACATCGAAGGAGTTCTCAAGATCGACGGCGAAGTCGGCGACAAGAAAGCCTACGATCCTCGCGGCTATCTCAAAAAGGCCGAAATCGGCCTCGCCAACCGCCTCATCGTGGCCGCCGCCGACCTGCGCTCCACCGGCCAGACGATCTTCGGCACGGTTTGATTCACCTCCCAGAGCGGCCTTGGGGTTCCCGAGGCCGCTTTTTCGTGCCGTGGCCGCGGCGTCTGCCACCGCATTCTTCATCCGGCTATCCTCAACCTGCCCAGAAAATCAGCAGCGCGGCTTAGGGACCGGCGCTACTAAGGGACCGTCCTTTTTTGCGTCTCGTTCTAAGGGACCGTCCTTTTTGCGTCCTCAAGTCAATCCGGTTTGCGTCATTCTGGGACGCCGCCAGCACAGCCTGCCGCGGGACGCGGCAGGCACGTTCAGGAGCAAGCCTCAGGATTCGTTGGGATAGGCGGTTTCGCCGTGCTCGGATTGGTCCATGCCGTCGTATTCCTGTTCCTCGCTGACGCGCAGGCCGATGGTGGCCTTGACCAGCAGGGCGATGGCCACGCTAGCCAGCACCGACCAGACGATGGTCACACCGACGCCGGTGGCCTGGATCGCCAACTGGGTGCCGATGGTTTTGACCGTGCCCATGCCGCCCAGCGCGCGCTGGCCGAAAAACGCCAGCAACAAGGTCCCCAAAATCCCGCCCACCCCGTGGACCGCAAACACGTCGAGCGAATCGTCGATTTTCAACCTCTCGCGGATCAAGCTGACCGCGAAATAACAGACCAGCGAGGCCACTGAACCAATCAGAATCGCCCCCAACGGGCCGACCTCGCCCGACGCGGGCGTGATGGTTGCCAGGCCAGCCACCAACCCGGTGACCAAGCCAATCAGGCCGGCCTTGCCGTTGCGGATGCGCTCCAGCAGGCACCAGACGAGCGCCGCGGCGCTGGCCGAGAGATGCGTCACCAGCATCGTCATGCCCGCAGCACCGCCGGCGGTGAGCTGACTGCCGGCGTTGAAGCCGAACCAACCAACCCACAACATCGCCGCCCCCACGAACACCATCCCCGGATTGTGCGGTTGATGCGGGTGCTCGGGAAAACCCCGCCGCTTGCCCAGCAGGATCGCCAGCACCAGCGCCGACACCCCGGCCGTGGTGTGCACCACGATGCCGCCGGCCAGATCCTTGACCCCCATCTGCTGCAGCCATCCCCCGCCCCAAACCCAATGGGTCACCGGCGCGTACACCACGATCAGCCACAGCGCCGAAAACAGCATGATCGCGCCGAATTTCATCCGCTCGACGACCGCCCCGACATACAAGCCCGGGGTGATGATGGCGAAAGTCATTTGAAACATCACGAACAGGGCCTCCGGCAAATGAGTGCCCGGAGCGATGCTCTCCGGAGTGATTCCCCGCAGGAAGGCCGCGTCCAGATTGCCGATCCATGCCCCGCTGCCCTTGAATGCCAGGCTGTAGAGCCCCGCCACCCACAGCAGCGACGCCATGCAGGCGATCCCAGCGCACTGCGCCATCACCGAGATCACATTCCTGGCCCGCACCAATCCTCCGTAAAACAACGCCAAGCCCGGCATCGTCATGAACAACACCAGCGCCGTGGCCGTCAGCAGCCACGCCGTGTGTCCGGAATCCACCCCGGGGGTGAGTTCCTGGGCCTGGCCAATCAAGGTTCCTAATGCGCTCGCGCCGATCAAACATCGGCCTGTCTTCAAGGTTGGGTGTCGAAACATGAGTCCGCCATGAAGCAGGATTTATTCCAATTTGGCATGAATTTGCTTCCGGAAACTTCTTGATTTCGCAAGGACCTTGACCTGTGGCAGGGTCGCCGCGCGATGAACGACAAGTCTTCCCAACCGCGGTGCGTGGATCCGACCGATCACACGCTGGCCGGGCACAATGGCATCCTTGAGGTGTCGACGGATCCGGCGCGGGCCTGCGTGGACGTGGTGTTCGATCCGGCGGTGCTGAGCGAAAACGACGTGCGCTCGTTTCTCAAGGAGCATATCTCGCAGGTTGAGTCGGCCATCCGCAAATGCACCTTCCGTCTGGAAGGCAATGCCTGCGAGGCCTGCGCCCAGAAGCTGGAGCAAAAAGTGCGACGCATCCCCGGCGTGCGCCGCGCCACCGCCACCTATCTGGGCAAAATCCTATCCGTCACTTTCGATTCCGACGTCGAACCGGAACAGCAGATCGTCAGCGATTTGGAACAAGCCGGTGCCGACATCAAGCCGTTGGTGCCGCTCCGAACCGCCCCGCTGTCGCTGGCGCGCAAATTATTTTCCGGTGAGCTCAACGAGGAACTCTCGTGCGGGCTGGGACTGGCGTTCCTGATCGTCTCCTGGGTGGTGGACAACATGCCGGCAGTCAGCCCGCTCAACCACCACCTGCTCTACGCCGGGGCCTATCTGTTCGCCGGCCAGAAAGGCGTGCGTTCGGCGTTCGCCTCGCTGTGCGAGCGGGTGCTCGATGTGGACGTGCTGATGGTGCTGGCAGCGCTGGGGGCGGCGGCCATTGGCGCGCCCTTTGAAGGCGCCTTGCTGCTGTTTCTGTTCAGTTTTTCCAACGTCCTGCAGCGCCACGCGATGGAGCGCACCCAGCGCGCCATCGAGTCGTTGCTCACCCTGCGCCCCAGCGAGGCCCTGGTCAAACGCGCCGGCGGCACCCTCAAAGTCGCCGTCGAGGAGTTGGAGATTGGCGAAATCGTCATCGTTCGCCCCGGCGAACAGATCCCGGTGGATGGCGTGCTTGCCGAAGGCAGCACCAACGTCGACGAGGCGTCGCTCACCGGCGAGTCGATGCCCGTGGCCAAGACCACCGGCAGTCCGCTGTTTGCCGGCACGCTCAACCAAAGCGGCGGCATCGAACTGCGGGTGACCAAGCGCTCCGAGGACTCGACCCTGTCGCGGATGGTCAAGCTGGTGGCCGAGGCCCAGGCGGAAAAATCCAAGACCCAGAGGTTCCTTGAAAAGGCCGAACAATACTACGCCATGGGCGTGATCGCCTTCACCATTGGAGTGTTTCTGGTGCCCTGGCTGTTCCAACATGCCAGCTTCCACGACGCCTTCTATCGGGCCATGACCCTCATGGTGGTTGCCTCGCCCTGCGCGCTGGTCATCAGCACGCCCGCCACCGTGCTCTCCGCCATCGGCGGTGCCGCCCGCCGCGGCATCCTCATCAAGGGCGGCTCCCACCTCGAACGCGCCGCCCAGATCGACATCGTCGCCATCGACAAAACCGGCACCCTCACCGTGGGCAAGCCCTCGCTCACCGAAATCGTCACTGCCGGCGGCATCCACCCGGTGAGCAACCCCCTGCCCGCCGACCTTTTGGCGTTGCTGCGCGTCGCCGCCGCGCTCGAGGCCAAGTCCGAGCACCCGCTGGCCCATGCCATCGTCATCAGTGCTCAGGCGCTGGGCATCGAACCGCCAACCGCCACCGACTTCCAATCCACCGCCGGCAAGGGCGCGGAAGCCACGATCGATTCGGTCCGCTACCTCATCGGCAGCGAACGATTGTTCCGCGAACTCCACGCCGCCGCCCTGGATCCGTTGGAAAAACTCGCCCAACCGCTGCAGGCCGACGGCAAAACCTGCGTCTGGCTCGGCTCGCGCGTCGGCGACTCGGTCACCGTGCTCGCCGTGCTGGCCATGGCCGACACCATCCGCCCCGCCGCCCGCGACCTGACACGCCAGCTCAAGTTGTTAGGCGTCAAGAAAGTCGTCATGCTCACCGGCGACCACCGGGTGGTGGCCGACGCCATCGCCCGCGAAGCGTGCGTCGACGAGGTCCACGCCGAGCTGCTGCCCGAGGACAAATTGAACGTCATCCGCCGGCTCAAAACCGAAGGGGTCGTCATGATGGTCGGCGACGGCGTCAACGACGCCCCGGCCCTGGCGATGTCCGATGTCGGCGTGGCGATGGGCGCGGCCGGCACCGACGTGGCGATGGAAACCGCCGACATCGTGCTGATGGGCGACCGCCTGGAAAACATCCCGTTGTTGTTAGCCCACACCCGCCGCGCCAAACGCGTGCTGCTCCAGAACCTGGTCTTCGCCAGCGCCGTCATCGTCGTGCTCATCGCCGCCTCTCTCGGCTTCGCCCTCAAACTTCCGCTAGGTGTGGTCGGCCACGAGGGCAGCACCGTGCTGGTCTGCCTCAACGGCCTGCGACTCCTGCTCATCGGCGCCGCCCGCGTGTGAACCGATGTAGACGTCTTCAGTCGCGCAGGGTGAGCGCCCCGGTCGGGCAGGCGGCGACGGCGGCGCGGGCGGCATCCAGCAGTCCGTGGCGCATCGATTCATGGAAGGGCACGCCGATGTGGACATCGAAGCCGCGGCCGATGAAGGTGAGGCCCAGCGCGTCCTGGTGGTCGCCGGCCACCTTGATGCAGTTGCCGCAGCGGATGCACTTGCCGGCCTCGAAGCAGACCAGTGGGTGCTCGACGTTGCGTTGGAAGCGCACCCGCTCGCCGCAGGTGAAACGGTGCAGGTTGACGTCGTAGTCGATGGCGAGCTGGCGCAGCTTGCAGCTTTCCGCCTTGGAGCAGTTGCAGTGGACGCAGCGCTTGGATTCCTCGATCGCCAGTTCAAAATCGGTGGTGAGCGCGGTGGAGCCGCCGCGCCCGGCCGCGCTGGCGTCCCGCAGGAAACCCGGCAGATCCCCTGCCCCGACCTTGCCCATGAACACGCTGAACGGTTTGAGCGGGCGCACCACCGGCTGGTGCGTGAGATGCTGCCGGATGCAAACCGCCACCGCCTTGCCGTCCGCCACCGAGGCGACCGGCTGGCCGCTGGGACGCAGGGCGCGCCCGGCGATAAAAACCCCTGCGCGCGACGTCATCATCGTGTGCTTGTCGGCCACGATTTTCTGGCCCTCGACCGCCAACCCGAGTGCTGAAGCCTGGGCGGAGGTCGCCGGCCCGGTGGCCAGCAGGATGGCACCGAACTCGGACGTTAGAGCATCCACGGCGGCGGCGTCCTCAATGCGGGTGGAGCAGCGGAATTCGATCCCGGCACGTTTGAGCAAATCCAGTTCGGTGGCGAGCAAGCCGGGCGGCAGGTCGGGGAAGTCGCGGCGGACCGATTCGCCCGGGGTGGTATTCTGGTCGATGACGGTGCAGGCCACGCCCTGCTGATGGAGAAACCAGGCGGCACTCAGGCCGGTGAAGCCCGAGCCGATGATGGCCACCTTGCCTGGCAACTCGGGCGGCCGGGCGGGCACGCGCGGTTCGCCGGCCGCGATCTCGGCATCGATGGCGTGCACCACCAGTTCGGCGATGGCCACAGCCTCGTCGTGCAGATTGCGGCGGCATCCCTGTTCACACGGCCGATGGCAAATCCGGCACAGGATCCCCGCCAGCGCCAGATCGCGGCGCGCCGAGGCCGCTGCCAATCCGAACTCCCCGGCCCGCATGTGCTGCAGCACCGCCGGAATCCCTAGGTGCGCCGGACAAATCCGCTGGCAGGGCGACACGCAGTCGCCGAGGTGGTCGCTGAACAACAACTCCAGCGCCATGCGCCGCGTGGCGCGCACTTCGTCGGTGTCGTGCTCCAACTCCATGCCATCGACGGCCCGCGACCCGCAGGCCGGGATGAACTGGCCGTTAGCCTTCAGCTTGACGGCGCAGACCATGCACGAGGCACCGGCGGGATGGCCCTCCAGAAAGCACAAGGTGGGAATCTCAATGCCCGCCGCCCGCGCCGCCTGCAGGATCGTTTCGCCCGGTTGGGCGGCGATGCTGCGCTGGTCGATGGTGATGGATGGCATGGCGGTGATAGAGATGATCCGTGAAGCGCGCGCTGTCAACCCGTGGGCGGACGGGAGGCGACGGCGGAAACGCGGGCTGGGTCACTCATGGAAGCCTCCAAGGCGGCGGGCAACATGCCCGCGCCACGGCCAAGAACCTCCCGCGCCAGCGCCACGAAGCGGTCCCGCATCACTCCCACCGCATAAAACTCCTCCGCCACCCGGCGACTGCGGGCTCCCAACTCGCGCATGAGCTCCGGCTGCGCTAACAAATCAAACCACGCCCGCGCCAGACCAACCTGTAGCGGCGGTCTGTGACCGTCGCTGGCATTGGGCCGCGTTCTCACGAACGCGCCTACTGTGCCAGCCTCACCGCCCACCAGCACCCCAGCCCGCCCGACCAACTCGGGAAACGACGCCACCGCCGGTTGCACCACCGGCACCCCGCAGGCCATCGCTTCGATCACATACAATCCAAACGCCTCCGGATAAATCGCGGGCACCGAGAACACGCTCAGCGCGCCGAGCATCGCCGCCTTTTGCTCGCGGGTGAGGTTCGGCTGCCAGCGCACCTGCCCGCTCACCCCCGCCGCCTCCAACCGCTGCTGCAGCACCGCGATGAGAGCCTCGTCCTCCACGGTCGCCGCCCCGGCCAGGAGCAGGCTCGCGACGGGGTGCCCGAGCACCGTGCGCAGATGGATGAACGCGTCGACCATGACCTCCAGACCCTTGGCTCGCGACAGCCGCGCCAGAAAGCCAATCACCGGCGGCCCCGGCTTGTCGGCCACCGGCGCATAACCGGCCAGGTCGATTCCGTTAGGCAGCACCGTGATCGTCAAGCCGTCCGCCCCCAGCCGTCGTTCCATCAGGTTGGCATAAAACGCGCTCGGCGACACCACCGCGTCGGCGTCGCGCACCCGCAGCGCCAGCTCGCTCCAGCACGCGGCGCGGAATGGCTCGGGCAGGCTGTCGAGGAATGTGTCCTCGCCTTGAAAACAGCAGAGGATTTTCACCCCGAGGCGCCGCTTCAATTCGCGGATCATGCCCGCCTGCAAGGCGGTGGAAAGGCAAAGGATATCGGGAACTTCCAGCGCCAGCCACCCGCACAGCTTGTCCAACTCCTTGCCCAGCTGGCTGTCCTCCAGGCGCAGCATGGCGAGCGTCATCTCGCCGAGGTCGCGCGCCGAGGTCATGTGGCTGTGGCGCGCCACCCGCCGCAGCAGGCGCGGGTCGTCTAGCAGCCGGTCGAACCAGCGCGGCGTGTGCCGGAACAGGGCGAATTTCTGCTGCAAAAACACATTGATCCCTCCGAAAAACACCGGCGCCGGACGCTCGCTGATCAATTCCTCCTCGTCCAACTGCAGCGGCAGATACATCGGCAGCAACGACACCGCGTGCCCCGCCGCCTGCAGCGACTTGGCCAGCGCGTTGTCCCGCATGCACGCCCCGCAATACCAGCCGCCGGTCCCGGGCGTTAGAAAAACGATTTTCAGCGGCGACGTCATTTGTTCTCCCCTCCCCGGATCACAAAAACCGTGCCCTCGCCGCCACCGATGACGATGCGCCCGGCGGCGAACGCCGGCGCGTTCGCCAGGTTCTCGCCGAGATCTAACTGCCAGATCTCCCGCCCGTCCTGCGGGTCCAGCGCATACAGGCGGCCGTCGCTCGAGCCGAACACCACCGCGTCGTCGAACACCAGCGGCGCGCTTTCCACCCGCCCGCCGGTCTTGAACTGCCACGCCCGCTTGCCGCTCAGGCGCTCCACCGCGTGCAGCGCCTTGTCGCGCGACCCGGCATAGACGCGCGCCTCATCCAGCGCCGGGCTTGTTAGAAACTGGGACCCGTCGTTGTCCAGCACCCAGGCCGGCTTGTCAGCCCGCGCGGCACACGCCACCAACTGGTTGGCATAGTTCACTCCGTAGACCGTGTCACCCCACCCTGCCAGCGAGCGGATGATCTGCGCGTCGCTCGCCACCTGGTTCACCGCGCTGCCATCGGCCAACCGGATCACATGCACCCGCGCGTCGCAGCCGCCAAAAGCCACCAGTCCGCCGTCGAGCACCGCGGGCGAGCCGTTGATATAGTTGTCCGACGCGTATTTCCACACCTCCGAGCCATCCTTGGCCCGCAGGCAATGGGCCACGCCGTCGTAGCCATTGACCAGGATCCATTCCTCCGCGCCGTCCGGGCTGGCCACCACCACTCCGCCGGTGGGAAACTTGTCCTGCCCTTTTAGCCGCCACAGCTCCTTGCCAGCAACCATATCGAGGGCGCGGAATGTGCCATCATTCGACCCGACGAACACCCGATTGGAGGCAATTGCCGGCGTCGCCTCGACCGCATCCTGGGTTTCAACCCGCCAGCGTTCCTTGCGGGTAGCCAGATCCACCGCCACCACCGCTCCCTCGCCGGTGCCGAACACCATCAGCCCGTTAGAAACCGCAACCTCCGAAGCCACCGCGCCCTTGGCCGCAAATGCCCACTCGACCACCGGTTGCCGCGGGACCAAGTCATGCACCCGGCCCTGCAATTCCCGGCCGCCGCGCGTCATCGGCCACGCCTGGGTCTTCCACCCGCCCGCCGCGATCGAACCACCCACCGGCCGCTCCGCCTCCTTCTTCCCGCCGCAGCCCGTAACTATCAGCACGCAGGCCGCCAGCCGCAAACCCGCCGCCCGCTGCCGCCGGCTGGCCAGGGATGGGAAAATGCGGATCATCGGCGGCAGGTGCATTGGATACGAACAGCCGAGCCTAGTTCCCACATCGCCATCCCGCAAGCGCGGAGGAAAACATCCAGGCACTTTGGGGATTGAGTCCGGCGATGCACGGACTGCTAGGAAATTGCTTTGAGGGGAAAGCCGTTGGAAGGTCCGGCCCCGGCGCGCTGTCACCAGCGCGCCTACGATTGCGCGCTGTGGCCGCGTTCGTCAGAACGCGCCGGCCCCCGGCACGCTGTCACCAGCGCGCCTACCTGCCACAGGCGTATCCAGGCGGGATATGCAGACGACGGGATTTGCAGATTGCCAAACCAAGCCTCATCCGCCATGACCCGCCCATGAGCCAGCCAAGCCCACTCCACCAAACCGCATGAACACCCGCCTTTTTCTCTGGTCCGTGGTCTCCGCGCTGGCGGGGTTTCTGTTTGGCTTCGACACGGTGGTCATCTCCGGCGCGGAGAAGACCATCCAGGCACTTTGGGGATTGAGCCCGGCGATGCACGGACTGGCGATGGGTGCGGCGTTGTGGGGCACGGTGCTCGGTTCCTTGGTGGGCAGCTGGCCCACCGACCATTTCGGGCGCAAGAAGACTCTGCTGTGCATCGGCTCGTTGTTCCTGCTAGGCTCGGTGGGCTCGGCCCTGGCCAATGGCGTCTATCTGTTCATGGTGGCGCGCTTCATCGGAGGCATCGCCATCGGCGTTTCCACCGTGGCGGCCCCGCTCTACATCTCGGAAATCGCCCCGCCGGAACGCCGCGGCCGGCTCGCGGGCATGTTCCAGTTCAACATCGTCTTCGGGATCCTGGTCGCGTTCCTGTCCAACTATCTGCTGGCGCGGCTCGGCGAGAACTCATGGCGCTGGATGCTCGGGGTGATGGCCGTTCCCTCGATCATTTACACGCTGGCCTGCCTGATCATTCCGGAAAGCCCGCGCTGGCTGATCGGGCGCAAGGGCGACCGGGCAGCGGGCACCCGCGTCATCCGCCTGATCTATCCGGCAGCCACGGAGGCCGAGATCCAGGCCAAGGCCGACGACATCGCCGCTGTTTCCCACGCCGCCACCAGCACCGGCCGGTTCTGGAGCGCGCCGTTGTGCACACCGATCCTGCTGGCGTTTTTCATCGCGTTTTTCAACCAGCTCTCCGGCATCAACGCGGTGCTTTACTTCGCGCCGCGCATCTTCGAACTCACCGGGCTGGGTGCCAAGGCAGCGCTGCTCCAATCCGTGGGCATCGGCATCACCAACCTGGTCTTCACCTTCGCCGGACTCTGGCTCATCGACCGCGTCGGCCGCCGCACGCTGCTCTACTTCGGCTCGTTCGGCTACATCGCCTCACTGGGCCTCTGCGCCTGGGCGTTTTTCACCAAGACCTACGCCATCGTGCCCGGCTGCATCTTCGCCTTCATCGCCGCGCACGCGCTCGGCCAGGGCGCCGTGATCTGGGTGTTCATCTCCGAGATTTTCCCCAACCGCCACCGCGCCCAGGGCCAGTCGCTGGGCAGCTTCACCCACTGGATCTTCGCGGCCTTGATCACCACGTTTTTCCCGACGATGGTGGCGGCCTTCGCCCCCGGCTATGTCTTCCTGTTCTTCTGCGGCATGATGGTGCTTCAGCTCGTCTGGGTCAAAACCATGGTCCCCGAAACCAAGGGCCGCACCCTCGAGGACATCGAACGCCACCTCGAAGCCTGACGGACCGCGAGTCTCCAGACTCGCCCGCCCAGCGAGGCGCCAAGCCCGCAAAGGAAAGGCAGAGCTTGACTCCGCCCCAGTCGACCTTATCCTGTGAAGCACGGATTATGGCAAACATCACTCTGGCAATTGACGCGGAAACCGTCAAGAAAGTGCGCAAACTGGCGCTGGAGCGCGACACCACGCTGAGTGCCATGGTGCGCGATTTTCTGGAACACGTGGCGCAGGAACAAAGCGCCCGCCACGAACAGGCGGTGGCAGGGCTGCGGGAACGGATGGTCCGCCACCGAGTCCGCTCGGGCGGGGCCCGCTGGACGCGAGACGAACTGCACGACCGGCCCTAACCTCTTATGAAATTTCTGGACACGAACATCCTGGTTTATGCCCACGACGACGCCGATCTCATGAAAAGCCAGACGGCATCCGAGCTCATTCTGAACCTCGCCCAAGCCGGGACTGGCGTGCTCTCCACCCAAGTGCTCGGCGAGTTTTTCCAAGTGGTCACCGGCAAACTGGCGCAGCCGCTCACTCCTACCGATGCCGGCGAAGTGCTCCGCGGCTACGAGGTTTTCCGTGTCGTGCAAATCGATGTGCCCATGATCCACGCGGCGGTGGCCGTCGTGGCGCATCACGGGATCAGCTACTACGACGCGCTGATCGTGGCCGCCGCCGCCCGGGCCGGTTGCTCTATCCTTTATTCCGAAGACCTCAACCCCGGCCAAAAGTATCTCGGCGTCACCGTCACCAACCCGTTTCACTGACCCCGGACTCCCGGCTCGCACGCTGCCGCCGGAAATCCAATCTCGTGCCAACATGACACTGGCGCACATCGACCAAGCCACCCAACTGGAGGCCCCCGCCCCAATGATGCCGGATTTTTGAGAGGCATTTGAAACATCCATGGATCCGCTTTGGCACCGGGCAGAATGCCCGGGCCACCGTGGCGGCGGGCATTCTGCCCGCCGCCTCTCTTCTCTCTGGATCATTCAATTTCCCAGCAGGTCAGGATGTCTGAGCCTAATGGCCACCGACTCGCGGCTGTCGACTCGCGGCTTGCCCGGGTGGGCGGGGCGCTTTAAGTTGCCGCCCATGACCCACAACCGCCACCTCCTCGCCCGCTGGCTGCCTGGTGCGCTGGCCGTGGCCGGCGCGGCGCTGTTGGTGTATGTTTGGGAAACCCATCTGCCTGATGGTTGGGTCGCACTGCGACTGCCCGCGCTTGGCGGCGATGGAGCGGGCGACACCAGCGGCCCGTCGCCGCTGGCCAAAGCCACCCTGCGCGTGGGCGACGGCACCGCCGCCGATCTGCCCGGTGCCTGGCCCGGGTTCCGCGGTGCCAACCGCGACGGGGTGGCCGCCGGGGATGCGCCGCTGGCCGCGAGTTGGGCGGCGGGCGAACCCAAACCGCTGTGGACCGTGGACGCGGGCGACGGCTACGCCGGGGCCGCCGTGCTAAACGGCCGCGTCTATCTGATGGACTACGACCGGGCCGCGCAGAGCGACGCGCTGCGCTGCCTGTCGCTGGCCGACGGCCGGGAGATCTGGCGGTTCTCCTATCCGTTAGCCGTCAAGCGCAACCACGGCATGTCGCGCACGGTGCCCGCCGTCACCCCGCAGTTTGTGGTGAGCCTGGGCCCGAAGTGCCACGTGAGCTGCCTGGACGCGGTGACCGGCGAGTTCCGCTGGGGCATCGATCTGGTGCGCGACTACAAGACCGCGGTGCCGGCCTGGTACGCGGGCCAATGCCCGTTGATCGACGGCGACCGGGTGATTCTGGCACCCGCGGGCAGCAGTTTGATGATCGCGGTGGAGTTGGCAACGGGCAAGGTGCTGTGGAAAACCCCCAACCCGCGCGAGTGGAAAATGACCCACGTTTCCATCACTCCGATGGAGATCGCCGGCCGAAAAACCTACCTCTATTGCGGTCACCGCGGCGTGGCGGGCATCGCCGCCGACGACGGCTCGCTGCTGTGGGACACGCCGGATTGGAAAATCAGCCTGGCCACGGTGGCCTCGCCGGTGGCGGTGCCGCCCAACCGCGTCTTTCTATCCGGCGGCTACGAGGCGGGCGCGATGATGTTGGAGGTCACCAAGCCTGGCGGCAACTGGCAGGCCAAGCCGGCATTCCGACTCGACGCCGACACCTTCGGCGCGACCCAGCAAACCCCGATCCTCCACGACGGCCACCTCTACGGCGTGCGCCCCAACGGCGAACTCGTCTGCCTGGACCTGCTAGGCAAGGTGCGCTGGACCAGCGGCATGAACCACCGCTTCGGACTCGGACCGTTCCTGGTGGCCGACGGCAAGATTCTGGCCATGAACGACGACGGCGACCTGACCCTCGCGCTGGCCACGCCGGACGGCTTCAAGCCGCTCGGCCACGCCAAGGTGCTCGCCGGCCACGACGCCTGGGGCCCGATGGCCATGGCCGGCGGCCGCTTGCTGGTGCGCGATCTTACGCGCCTGACCTGTCTGGACTTGAGAAAGAAATGAACCGCCACCAGAGTACCGCCGTCATGCATCATCGCCGGGACATCCTCAGGAGCGGCCTGCGCTGCGGCGGCCTGCTCGCCCTCGGCGGCGTGGCCACGGCGCTCGGCTGGCGCAGTCTTGGCAACCCTTGCCCGCGCGCCAACCCATGCGGCGGCTGCCCGCAATATTCAGGCTGCGAGCTGCCCAAGGCGCGCGCTGCCAAACGCACCCAACCCACCCGATCCTCCCATGTCTGACGAGCCGCCTAACAACCCATCTCCTGCCGACCCGACCCAGTTAGACCGCGCCCGCCGCTCGCTGTTGCGCGCCGCGGCCTGGGGCGGCGGCATCGCCGGCATCGGCGGACTGGTGGGCCTGTCCGCCAACCGTCTCGCCCGCCGCACTCCGGCGCGCGAGGCCGCCACTCCCGCCCTCGGGCGCGAATTCACGTATGATGTGGAGCGCTTCCAAACGTCCGATCCCGCGCTGCTGCGCTTCGTGGAAACCGCGCGCTTCCCCGCCGGCCTGGAACGCGCCCGCAACCTCACCGCCGGACCCGATGGCTCGATCTGGGTCGTGGGCACCGGCGGCATCCGCAAGTTTTCCGCTGCCGGCGAACTGACGCTCGCGATTCCGTTAGATCGGCCGGTCTATGCGCTGGCGCTGCGCGCGTCCGGGGAAATCCTCGCCGGCCAGGCCGGCCAAATCTCGGTGCTGGACGCCAAGGGCGGCGTCCTAACGGTTTGGAGCGACCTGCCCGCCGGACTGCTGCCGACCTCCATCGCCATCGCCGGCCCGCACATCCTGGTGGCCGATGCCGGCAACCGGGTGGTGCTCAAACTCGACGCCACGGGCAACAAGACCGGCGTGATCGGCGCGCGCGACCCGGACCGCAACCTCCGCGGCTTCGTGGTGCCCAGCCCGTATTTCTGCGTCCGGATGGCCTCCGACGGCCTGCTGCGCGTCACCAACCCGGGCGAGCACCAGATTGAATCTTACACATTGGATGGCGACCTGGAGGCGGCCTGGGGCACGGGCTCGTTTGCCGTCGCCGGATTCTGCGGCTGCTGCAACCCGGTGAGTTTCGACATCTTCCCGGACGGCAGCTTCGTCACCTGCGAGAAGGGCCTGCCGCGCGTCAAATTATACGACTCCGCCGGCGGGTTCACCGGGCTGGTGGCCGGCCCCGAGGCGTTCCCCGAATACCTCCAGGCCGCCAACGCCGGCACCCCGCACTCGCTGGGATCGGGCATCTACGCCGCCATCGACCCGGCCGGCCGGGTGCTGGTCCTCGACGTGGTCGGCGGCACCGTCCGCATCATGCAACGCAAGGAGCCAAAGCCATGACCGGGGGATCTAACATCGGCGAGCGGCACTACCCGGCGCAACATCCGCTCAACGATCCGCCCAAGCCCGGCCCCTCCCCTGCTCTCAACCGCCGCGGGCTGCTCCAGGCCGGCGCGCGCGGGCTCGGACTGCTCGGCTTCGGCGCGGCCGCCGGGTGGTTGGGCGCGCGCGAAAGCAAGTCCGACACCCGCTGGCAGATCAACCCGGACCTCTGCATCCAGTGCGGCCGCTGCGCGACGGCCTGCGTGCTGCAGGTTTCCGCGGTGAAATGCACCCACTCGTACGGCGTGTGCGGCTACTGCAAGCTGTGCACCGGCTACTTCGAGCCGGAACCCATCAACCTCGACGAGGGCGCGGAAAACCAGCTGTGTCCGACCGGCGCGATCAAGCGTGAGTTCATCGAGGACCCCTACTATGAATACAGCATCATCAAGGAGCTGTGCATCGGCTGCGGCAAGTGCGTGAAAGGCTGCAACATGTTCGGCAACGGCTCGCTCTACCTGCAGGTCAACCATGACCTCTGCGTGAACTGCGACAGCTGCGCGATCGCCCGCGAGTGCCCGGCGCTGGCCTTCGTCAAGGTTCCGGCCACCCGGCCCTACCTGCTGCGGGGAAAGGGGGCGGCAGGCAAATGACCCGCGCCCTGCTCGTTTGCCTCACCGCGCTCTTTTTGTTAGGCGGGCTGGCGCCCGGCGTCGAACGGTTTCCGCCGCCCGACTTCACCAGCCATGCCCTGCCCGAAACCGTCGTGCCCGCAGCCCACTCCCGCGGCACCGGCTGGCTCGACGTGGCCGCCCTAACCATCGGGCTGGCCGCGGCCTCGTGGCTCAGCCTGAAGCGCCGCTCGCGCCGCGGGATCGTCCTGTTATCGCTGGCGTCGCTCGCTTATTTCGGGTTCTGGCGGCGCGGCTGCGTCTGCTCGATCGGCTCGATCCAGAACGTGGCCCTGGGCATTGCGGATGCAAGTTATGCCATCCCGCTCTCGGTGATCGCGTTTTTCACGCTGCCGCTGATGGTCGCGCTCGTCTGGGGCCGCGGGTTTTGCGCCGGGGTCTGCCCGCACGGCGCGATCCAGGACCTGATGCTCGTCAAGCCAATCAAGGTCCCCGGCTGGCTCGATGAAATCCTGCGCGTGCTGCCGTGGATCTATCTGGCAGTTGCGGTGTTGCTGGCGGCCACCGGCGGCGCGTTCATCATCTGCAAGTTCGACCCGTTCGTCGGCATCTTCCGCCTGGCCGGCCCGCGCTGCATGATCCTCACCGGCGCCGCGCTGCTGGCGCTCTCGATGTTCGTCGGGCGGCCGTATTGCCGCTACCTCTGCCCCTACGGCGCGTTGTTAGGCGTGGCCGCGCGCTTCGCCAAATGGCGGCCCACCGTCACCCCGGACACCTGCACCCAGTGCCGGCTGTGCGAGAGCTCGTGCCCGTTTGGCGCGCTCAACCCGCCGATGCCCGCCCGCCAGGGCCTGACGCGCGTCGCCAGCGGCCGCCAGCGGGTGGTCCTGCTCGCACTGCTGCTGCCGCTCGCCGCGCTGCTCTGCGGCTGGGTGGGCGGCCAGATCGGCCTCGCCAGCTTGCCGCTGCACGCCGAGGGCCAGCTGGCCACGCTGGTGCTGATGGAGGAGCGCGGCGAGCTGACCGGCCCGCCGCCCGACGAGCTCACCGCCTTCCGCCAGCACGGTGCGGACCAGCCCGCCGTGATCGCCCGGGCGGCCGCCCTCGAGTCGCGGTGCCTGTGGTTAGGCCGCTGGATCGGCGCGCTTTTCGGGGTCGGGCTGGCGCTAAAACTCGCCCGCGTCTTCTTTCCGCCGGCATCTGACGATTATGAAACCGACGGCACCCGCTGCGTGTCGTGCGCAAGGTGTTTCTCGACGTGCCCGTACGAGTTGATCCGGCGGGGCATCCCGGTGCAGGTGCCGCCGAAAGGAGGCCCGGGTGGCTGACGCGCAGCCGCCGTTGGCCGCGCGCCAGGTGTGGGCGCGCAGTTGTTCGCGCATCGCGCTGATTGCGGCGGTGTTTTCGCTGGTGCTGGGCGGCGCCCTGCTGGTCAACACCTATCACCTCCGGCGCGGCCCGGAAAACGGCAAGCTGCGCCTGGTCGAAGCCCGCGAGCTGCTGCCACTCAAAACCGCCCTGCGCGAGGACCCGAAAAACGAGCCACTCAAACAACAAATCCGCCAGCTCGACCAGCAACTCCGCCATGAGTATTTCCGCCGCGAACAACTCGCCAGCCGCGGCCGCTGGTTGTTGTTAGGCGGGGCTGCCGTCTTCCTGGCCGCACTGCAACTCGCCGGCCACCTGCGCCGCCCGCCGGTGGCCACGCCCAAGCTCGCCCCGCGCCCGGCGGATCCGGTTCGCGCCGCGGCGCTCGTCGCCAAGGCAGTGACCGCCACCACCCTCGCCCTCGCCAGCGTGACCCTGGCCTGGTTCTGGAACGCCAGCCCACAGTGGCGTGGCGATCTATCGAATTTGCCGCCCGGCTCGCCCGCTCCAACCGGCGGCACCACCGCCAACGCCCCGAACGCGTTCGCCAGCGCCGCCGAGGTGGCCGCCAACTGGCCGTATTTCCGCGGCCCCGCCGGCGCGGGCACCACCACCCTGCCCAACCTGCCGGAAGCCTGGGACGGCCCGGCGGGCACCCAGGTGCGGTGGACGGCGGCACTCGACCTGCCCGGCGAAAACTCCCCGGTCATCTGGGGCGGGCAGGTTTATCTAACCGGCGCGACGGCCAAGCGCCGCGAGCTGTATTGCTTCGACGCGCTCACCGGTGCCCAGCTGTGGAAAGCGCCGGTGAGCACGCCCCAAAGCGACCGGGCCGAAGCCCCGGAGGTGTCAGAGGACACCGGCTATGCGGCACCCACAGCCGCCACCGACGGGCGGCGCGTTTTTGCCAGCTTTGCCAATGGCGACATCGCCGGATTCACCACCGCGGGCAAGCCGCTGTGGTCCCGCAGCCTGGGCACCCCGCAAAACACCTATGGCCACGCCACCTCTCTAACGATGTGGCGCAACCGCCTGATCGTCGTCTTCGATCAGGGCGATGCCGACGCCCACAAATCCAAAATCATGGCCCTCGACGCCGCCACTGGCGAGCCGGTGTGGTCCACGCCCCGCCCGGTGCCCAACTCGTGGGTCTCACCGATCCTCATCAACCACCACGGCCGCGAGCAAATCATCACCTCCGCCGACCCCTGGGTGATCTCCTACGACCCGGCCACCGGCAAGGAGAACTGGAAAGCCAAGTGCATGCGCGGCGACGTGGCCACCTCGCCCACCTATGCCAATGACCTGGTCTATGTCGCGTGCGACCAGACCTGCGTGGCGGCGATCCGGCCGGATGGCTCGGGAGACGTCACCGAGACGAAAATCGCGTGGAAGTACGAGGACGGCGGACTGCCCGACATGTGCAGTCTGTTATGCGACGGGCCGCGGGTTTACACGCTGGTGTTCGGGGTCCTGCATGCCTTCGACGCGCTCACCGGCGAGCACCTGTGGGAACACGACACCAAGGCCAAGTTCCAAGCCTCGCCCGCCCTGGTCAACGGGCACCTCCACCTTCTAACCACCGCGGGCGTCATGATCATCGGCGCGGCCGACAAGGACGGATTCAAGGAAATCTCGCGCGCGCCGCTGGGTGAAGCCACCGGCGCCTCGCCCGCGTTTGCGCCCGGCCGCATCTATCTGCGCGGCAAAAAACACCTGTTCTGCATCGGCACCAAGGATGGCCAATAAACCACAGAACCCGCCCACTCCCGACCTCGACCTGGCATTTGTCGAGGAGGTCGTGGCGCGCCTCGGTGGCAGCCACGACCAGGCGATCCCGATCCTGCAGGCGCTGCAAGTTCACTATCGCTATCTGCCAGACGCCGTGCTGCGCCGGGTCTGCGAGCTCACCCACATCCCGCCGGCCACCCTCGCCGGGGTCGCGACGTTCTACGCCCAGTTCCGGCACCGTCCGATGGGGCACCATCACGTGAAAGTTTGCGATGGCACCGCCTGCCACATCCAGGGCGCCGATGACATCCACCAGGCGCTGTGCCAGCACCTTCACATTGGCGAGGGCGAGGACACCGACCCTGACGGCGTTTTCACGGTCGAGAAGGTTTTCTGCGTCGGGTGCTGCACGCTCGCGCCGGTGGTCCAGATCCAGGAAACCAGCTACGCCCACCAAACCCGCAACACCGCACCCAAGCTGCTCGACGAGTTCCTGCGCCGCGAGCGCCAGCAACGCAAACGCCGCCAACCGCGCGTCCTGCCTCCTGCGCCGCCCGCCACCGTCGAGGGCGAAATCCGCATCTGCCTCGATTCGTGCTGCATCGCGCGCGGCTGCGGCGAAACCCACGCCGCGCTGCTAGACGCGGTGGCGCGCGGCCGCCTCAACGCCACCATCAAGCGCGTCGGCTGCGTGGTGATGTGCGACCGCACCCCGCTCATCGAAATCGCCCGCCCCGGCATCCCGCCACTCCAATTCTCCGGCACCCCCCCGGAGCGCGTCGCCGCGCTGCTCGGCGGGCACTTCCGGTCTAACGGCGTCGGCCCGTGGCTGCGCCGCAGCGCCGCCGCCGCCCTCGACTGGCTGTCGGGCGAGTCCCGCGGCCGCCAGCCCGACCCGGGCCGCACCCCCGACAACCCGGACCCGCAAGTCGCCACTTATTTCGGCCGCCAGCAACACATCGCCACCGAGCACTATGGAAAAATCGACCCGCTCGGCCTCGATGAATACCTGGCTCACGACGGGTTCGCCGGCCTGCGCCAGTGCCTCGACCACCTGACGCCGGTGGCGGTCATCGATGAGATCGAGCGCAGTGGCCTGCGCGGCCGCGGCGGCGCAGGCTTCCCCACCGCCCGCAAGTGGCGCGTGGTCCACGGCATCGCCTCGGACCGGAAGTATGTCATCTGCAATGGCGACGAGGGCGACCCCGGGGCGTTCATGGACCGCATGCTGATGGAGTCGTTTCCCTTCCGGATCATCGAGGGCATGGCCATCGCCGCCTTCGCGGTGGGCGCCGGCAAGGGATACATCTATGTGCGCGCCGAATACCCCTCCGCCGTTAGGCGGCTGCGCGAGGCGCTGCGCCTGTGTTACGAGCGCGGGATCCTCGGCCCCGCGGTCTTCGGCTCCGGCTTCGCCCTGGAGATCGAGGTGTTCGAGGGCGCGGGCGCGTTTGTCTGCGGCGAGGAAACCGCGATGTTAGAGTCGATGGAAGGCCGCCGCGGCATCCCCCGGCTCAAGCCGCCCTACCCGGCCGAGCAAGGCTACCGCGGCATGCCGACGCTCATCAACAACGTCGAAACCTACGCCAACGTGCCGTGGATTTTGCGCCGCGGCAGCGGAGCCTTTGCCGCCATCGGCAGCGCCCACAGCAAGGGCACCAAGGTGTTCGCGCTGGCCGGCAAGGTCGCCCGCGGCGGCCTCATCGAGGTGCCCATGGGCATCACCATCCGCCAGGTGGTCGAGGAAATCGGCGGCGGCACCCCCGATGGCTCGCCGTTCAAAGCCGTGCTCGTCGGCGGCCCGTCCGGCGGCTGCGTCCCAGCCTCCCTGGCCGACACCCCGATGGATTACGAGTCGCTCACAAAAGTCGGGGCCATCATGGGCTCCGGCGGGCTGATTGTCCTCGACCACTCGGACTGCATGGTCCAGATGGCCCGCTATTTTCTCGAGTTCTGCCAGTGCGAATCGTGCGGCAAGTGCACGTTCTGCCGGATCGGCACGCGCCGCATGCTCGACCTCCTGGAACGCATCTGCCAGGGCAAGGCCAAACCCCGCGACCTCACCGACCTGGAGGAACTCTCCGGAATGGTCAAACGCGCCAGCCTCTGCGGGCTGGGCAAGACCGCCCCCAACCCGGTGCTCTCGTCGCTGCGCTTCTTCCGCGACGAGTTCGACGCCCACCTCCACGGCCACTGCCCGGCGGGCAAGTGCCGCGAACTCATCCACTACTCGGTGACCGACGCCTGCATCGGCTGCACCCTGTGCGCCCAGCACTGCCCGGCCCACGCCATCCCGCTCACGCCCTATCAGAAGCATTCCATCATCGACGACCTCTGCACCCGCTGCAACGCCTGCCGGGAAGTCTGCCCGGAGGACGCCATCCGGGTGCGGTGAAGCGACCCGTCACTCCCCACCCTTGACCGGATTCAACCTTGACCGAAGGCCCTCACCGCACCACCCGCAAGGCCCGCTCAATTCCCCGCAACCTCGCCTCCCAAGCCGAATACCCACAGGAGTTTTTCGAGTAACCCTCCCGACTCACATGGCCATTTGACTGCGGAGCGCG